>URRQ01000097.1 GCA_900550235.1 uncultured Lachnospiraceae bacterium | reverse complement strand
AGCTTATTAAAGTACGCCATTTGTTGGCTGTCCTCTACTTTCTTTCACAGTAATTAACCTCTCTCAATAACTCTTAACTGATCCTGAAAAGCAACTAACCAGTCGTTATCTGTCTGCAACTTCTGTTCTTCGTCAGATAACTGTGCAGACACTTTATCTTTTACAGCTGTTCTTTCTTCAATCAATTCCTCAAGATGTACTTTATATGCTTATATCCTTTTATACAAAAGGCTGGATGTTTTATCTGGAAGATACCGTTGGCCAAGGAACAGTTCTGAGGTAAAACCTATCACCTGGCAACAATTCGAATGGCTCATGTCAGGCCTTGAAATTGAACAGCCAAAGGCGCTTCGAATGGCGTGAACCCTTGTATTTACTGGATTTTTCGACATTTTCATGGTATAATGATTATAGTAAATCAAGGAGAAAAACCATGGCAATGGTCTTATGTCAAGAAAAAGTACAAATTAAATGTAACCAATTTTCTCTATGCTTAGCAAAGCTTAACTTGCTCTTTCTATCGCATTATCTTCTAGATTTTTCAGATATTCTTCCTCATATTGAGTTGGGGATAAATACCCGCAATGGTTGTGAATACGTACTGTATTGTAAAATGTTTCTATGTATTCAAAAATCAACTCATATGCATGTGTATAATTAAAGATTTTAAACCGATTAATCCATTCCCGCTTCAAGAGTGCATGAAAGGATTCTATACAGGCATTATCCCATGGATATGCTTTCTTTGAATAACTGTGAATCATATCCTTTGTTGATTGCCGAAATGCTTCTGATACATACTGGCATCCTCTGTCACAATGAAAAATCAACGGCTCCTTAACATTTCTGACTTGTTTTGCTTTTTCAATACATTCCACCACGTGGGAAGCCTCCAGCGTCTCACTCAACACCCAGGAAATAATTTTCCTCGAATACAGCCATAACGCTGGTAAGATATACAAATCCTTCAAACGTCCAAATATACGTGATGTCAGAACACCAAACAGCATCAGGCTGAGTAGGATTGAATTCCTCATTTAAGATATTTTTTAATTCCTGACTAAAATCAGAATCTATGGTTGTTTGGATGTAGGGCTTTACCCACTGGGCTTTGATTCCCATTTGACGCATATAATTTCCCACAGTTTTTTCAGAAACGCGCTCCCCGGATTTCCGCAATTCCGCAGTAATTTTAGGAGCACCGTAGTTTTGATGAGAGTTCTCATAAATCCTTTGGATTTTTTCTTTTAAAACGGCACGACGAACAGACGTGTCCAAAGGAACCCGTTTTTTCCATGCATGATAACCCGAACGTGAAACGTCCAATTTTTTCAGTATTCCGCTGACAGAAACTAATCTTTCATTCCTCAACCTCTTGATTTACAACTTCGGTTTACATTTACCTTTCGGGCTTCGGTTCGTCTTGCAACCTTACCCACCTAATCGTCTTATCGAGTTTCTGTACGTAGGCCCAAGAACTTTGCTACATCAATTCCTTCATCCATACCATTACTTGCCTCATTTCTAATATTGAATCACTCGGATTTTACAACTCCGTATACTTCGCTGAATTACCTTTTGCTTTTTCTACTGGATACTTTAGTTCATTCTGATCCATCTTCATATTTACAATCTCATCTGCTTCTAACCCTAGTTTGTCTAAAAGATTTTGGGAATACACTAACACATCTGCTAATTCTTCCTTAACATGCTGAAGGTTATACTCCATATCACTCCACTGAAAACATTCAAGTAATTCTGCAGCTTCAATAACAATTGACTTTGCAAGATTGGCTGGTTCGTGAAATTGATCCCAATCCCGATCTTCTGAGAATTTTCGAATTCTATTTATTGTATCTTTATTCATTTATTTACTCCTTTCTATTGAACAGATGATAATAATGCGTTACGCAATTCTTCATCATATGCATAGATGAATAACCCGTTAACACCTCTAGTCATCAGAACTCTTACTTCATGTTGTAATAGGATCTCACCAAATTTTTGTTTCGTACCATCTGACAAGGTACGATTCCTAGTATAGAATAAATTAAATTTCTGCTATATATTTTTGAGATGATGTATGG
>URRQ01000096.1 GCA_900550235.1 uncultured Lachnospiraceae bacterium | reverse complement strand
GAATAACGGACAGAAAACCTCGGATGCCCATTTTACAAGGGTTTCCGAGGTTTCTTTATGTCTGTTGGCTCTACTTTGGCTCTATTTCTCTGATGGAGTATTATTTTCGGAGTAATATCGAAAGGCTTTTACAATATAGTCAGAAGCGCCGTCCCCATATTTTTTATCGGTTATGTTTTTGACATAATCATTGGAATAGGAGTCAATCAGTATATTTATGAGAGGTTTATCAAGAGTCACAGAAGAACTCTGCTTTTTGATAAATTCCAGTATCTCATAAACGATTTCTTGTATTTTGGGAGAGGATACATGGCAGGTCAAATTGGCTGTTAGTTTTCCGTACAGCAGATCTAATTGAGCGGCGATTTTTTCTGCATCTTCATTCCATTCTTTATCCATAATTTCTGAAAAGTGTTCCAGATTATATTTCATTTCTTCTGTATATTTTTCAATACTACCAAAATGTTGAATGGCGAGTTTGGCTACGTTTTCCTCATCGTCTTTAATCTTTTGAATGAACACATCAAAATTATCGATACTTCCCCAATGTTTAATAATTGTGTCTGTTTGATTAACCTTAAAATCTTCTAATGCGTGGATATACTCTGATAAATCAAATTCTTTGAAACTCATACATTCTTCTCCTTTCTCAAGTCGTTCAAGAAGTTGTATAAGTCTGTCTGTTCGATTACGCTTTAGAAGAAGCAGTTCCTTTTGCTTTTTAAAGGCGACAATCCGGTCAAAATCAGGATTTTGCATAATTTTGATAATGTCTTTTAACGGAAAATCTAGTTCCCGAAAAAAGAGGATTTGCTGTAGGTTTTGCAATGCGTGTTCATCGTATAGACGATAGCCTGCGGGAGTAAGTTCGCTGGGTTTTAATAACCCAATCTCATCATAGTATTGCAGAGTGCGTATGCTTACCCCTGTTAATTTTGCAACTTGACTTATGGTTTTCATTTTATCAGCTCCTTTAATGATAGAGAAGCAAGATGGAAAATGCCGGCATATATCTACTTTGCTTCACAAGAATAGCATACAGTATCACGTTACGTTGGAGTCAATAGGTTTTATAGACTATTGCGGAAACAATTTTACAGTAATTCCGTCAGTACCTTTTTTAACTACCATATTATCGTCTACAAGATGATTTTTAATATCTTCTATGTTCTGCTCAATTTCGCTAAGGGCTTCTGTATAATCATCTTTGGCGCTTAACTTCTCTTTAGAGTTTTCTAGATTTTCTTTTATTTGCTTCGCTTTCAGATAGGTGCAAAGTTTCTGATTGATTGCGGCATTCTGAAAAGATAATTTTATAGTAGAAGGGATAAATTCTCCGTTTTCATCTTTTTCTGCTTCAAATCTCATATCTACTTGCTCATCCAGTTTAAACAGTAAAGAAAGCACATCCGATACAGTTTCTATATCAAAATCCATGAACAGGTTAATGCTAATGCCAAGGGCGTTTGTGATTTTCAGTAATTGATCCGGCTTTGGATTGCGAATACCATATTCATACTTTTTGATAGTAGCCGGATTTATGCCGGAAAGATTCCCCAACATTTCTTGTGAGATTCCACGTATATTCCGATAATATTTGATTTTTTCTCCGACAGTCATAGCGTTTCTCCTTTTTGTGTTTTGTGTGTATAGTGATAGTTTAGCACATTGGGACACATTTGTGTATAAAAAATTATGGAAAATACTTGACGAACACAAATGTGTACTATATAATACGGATTACAAGGAACACAAATGTGTACTAAAATTAAAAAGGAAAGGAGAAATGAATATGGAGAATACGATGAAAATGTATATTACCGCAGATGAAGTTGCTGAATTACTCGGAGTATCCAGAGGGTATGCCTATAAAGTTATTCGAGGACTGAATGATGAGTTGAAAGATAAGGGATTTCGAGTGATTTCGGGGAAAGTGCCAAGAAAGTATTTTCAGGAAAAATTTTATGGAATGGTAGTTTAGAAGAAAGGGGATGATGATATGCCGGCAACGAGAGACGGAAAATTATGGCGCAGTCAGTTTTATTATAAGGATTGGCAGGGAATACGCCGAAAAAAGAACAAACGAGGTTTTAAAACAAAAGGAGAAGCGGATGAATGGGAAAGAAATTTTCTCCAGCAACAGCAGAAGAATCTGGATAT
>URRQ01000095.1 GCA_900550235.1 uncultured Lachnospiraceae bacterium | reverse complement strand
CTGCAGATCTTATCCTGGATGATAAAGAAATCGCAGACCTGTCAAAGAACGAAGACCTGAACTATTTCGGGCTCTGTAGCTGCTTAAACTCCAGTCCGGAACTCATGAGCTTCAAGTTATACAGTCTGATCAAGCGTGGTCAGAACTACAATATGCCGCTGGAAATACAGAGCAACTTCCTGGCCAAATAAAATTTGCCCGTTCCATACAACTGAACGGGCTTTTCTTATATCCATATGTGAAGATTCTTTTATTTCAGTTCTCCATGCTTATTTTCAAATTCCATGATTGCCTGACGTATTAAATATAGCACTTCTCCATTGATCGAACGCCCTTCAAATTCTGCCAGGCTTTTCAGTTTTTTATGCGTTTCAGCATCAATCCGTAATCCTAAATGCTTCTCTTTCTCCATGATTATTCTCTCCATCTCTATAAGTACATATTAAGTTCATATTTCAAGTTCATTTTAAGTACAAATAATGGTAGAATGTTTTAAACGGACTTATTTTAAGTACACTATATTTTTTCACGGAGGAATTCGATTATGCATGAAAAAAGAAAAAAATATTATCATATCAGGAAAGATTTATTCTGGTGCACCATCCTATTAGCTGTATCCTTTCTCATCGGTTATGCTATCCATCAACATCACGGTATTTTTCTAACACATTCCCTGAAAGCAGACGCCCCAAAAGAACGGATAGAAATAACCTTTGACGATCTGCAATCAAGCCTGAATGATATCTCTACATGCTATTTATGTGGAAGTTCTGATTATAGTAGGATGGACTATTATCGAAAATTTGATACGGTTGGACTGATTTCTCTTAATGATTGGCACGTCTTAGATTTCCAACTGAAAGCATATGATGAAAGCGGAAATGAAATATTAAATAAGACCAGTTCAAATATGCTTTTTGGAAACACAGGCGAAATCACCTATTCCTCTCATGGAGATGTTTCCAGAGGAATGGCTGAGATAGATATCACGTTACCGGAAAACTACAAATTGAACAAAAGAAATCTAACGGATCATCTCTGCCAAGGTTGCCTTGATAAAGTTGCTGCTTCCTTAGAACATTGGAAATATGAAAACGAAAAGAAAGAACCGATTCCTCTGTGTTTGGTTGATTTTAAAACTCTTGATATTTATTCCTTACAAGATTATTACCGATCAATTTTCATCCGGGATTATTATGTGGAAATGGAGTTTGAAGACAATTCCGTAGAAACAAAAGCCTTTTATCTACCGGAAATATAAAAATTATGATATACTGAAAAAAACGACAAATCTGAATTTTAAAAAGGAGTGTGATGACCATGATTTTTGATTTTGAGCCTTGGCAATTAGATATTGATATTGACTTAACTAAACAATTATATAGAAGTTGTAAAGGAGACTTTGTATGGGTAGAAAAGAAATAACAACAAAAGAAGATTTAATGAAAGTAATAGAATTATTCGAAAATACTGGAATTACATACTGGTTGGATGGCGGATGGGGTGTAGATATTTTAGCTGGTAAACAAACAAGAATTCATAGAGATATAGATATAAATTTTGATGCTCAACATACGGAAAAATTGTTAAATGTGCTTTTGAATCTGGGCTATAAAATTGATACAGACTGGAAACCGGTTAGAATAGAGTTATATAGTGATGAACTTGGTTACTTAGACATTCACCCGTTCGTTTTAAATGAGGACGGAACTTCAAAACAAGCTGATTTAGAGGGTGGATGGTATGAGTTTGAAAAAGATTACTTTGGTAGTGTTTTTTTTGAAGGCAAAACAATTCCTTGTATATCTTTAAAAGGCCAAAAAGTTTTCCATTCAGGTTATGAATTAAGAGATAAAGATAAGCATGATATTTCAATTCTTGAAAGTTTATCAAAATAACATTGCTGTAATTTCTAAGATAAATTTCAGTTTGGACTTTTCTTATAGAGCCTTTCCATGAAGGAGAGGCTCTATTTTCATCTGAAATCACTAAGACTCTTTCAACTATCATCATCTTTTCTTAACCTAAAATCAATGCACATATTTTTTCTCTAAGTAAGTCGATTACAGTATCTATAAATTCTCCGGCAAATAAGATAAAGATCAGAACACCTCCCATACAAGCCAGAAAAGCTGCCTGTAGCCAGTCTTGATAACAGATTACTGTTCCAATGAACAACGCCATAATTCCAAATCCCAATATTTTTTTTGCGACTGCCACCATATGTACTAATAGCTTCACTCCGACACCTATGATCGAAATGATAAACCACAATGGAATCAATAACACTTTTCCTGCCAC
>URRQ01000094.1 GCA_900550235.1 uncultured Lachnospiraceae bacterium | reverse complement strand
GGGAAGATAGTATCTTCGATGTGAAAAAAGTACAGAACCATCTGTGTCAGGAATGTCTGGATAAGCTGGTGGAAAGCATGGAAGTATTCTGTGAGGAAACACAAAAGCCAAAGCCACGTGATCTGGTACTGGTGGATTTTCAGACATTGGAGCTGTACGCCCTTCAGGAGCATAATGCGGGATACTTTATCCGGGATTATTATGTGGAAATTGAATCAGATGAGGAGACTATGAAGATCCAGGCGTTTTACTGTCCGAAGCTTGTGAACGGGAAAAAGGCTGGGGAATAAATTGTGATTTGAATTGGGGAGGAGTATAATGTAAGTAGGTTTTATGTATTAGAAAAATTTGAAGTTGATGGAGGAAAAGCAATGACAATAGCGGCATCGTGGGTGAGAAAAATTCATAATTGTGAAGAATTAATTTTTATTTCTGATAGTAGATTATGTGGAGGACATCGCTGGGACGAGTGTCCAAAACTTACAACTTTGCCGGGAAATACATGTGCACTAGCGTTTGCAGGAGATACTGAATATGCATATCCAATGATGATGCAAATTAGGCAGGCAATGACGGGATATACAAGAATAGAAACACGGGCAATGGATATAACCGATATTAATGGACACCTTTTAAATCATGCAAATCATCTAATGAATTCAGTGTATGATTTGGCTGATCCAAATTATGTTCCCGATAATGAATTCGTTTTTGGAGGATATTCGTGGGTGGAGAAGAAATTTAAAATTTGGAGATATTATTATGATAAACATGATAAGTCTTTTGCAAAGGACGGAAAGAACCATAGAATAATATCTAGTGTGAGTGGCAACTTTGTGGCAATTGGTGATCAGAGAGAAAATTTTAAAAGAGAATTAAGGGATTTATTAAGGAAAAAGTATGGAAACGATATCGAGAAACAAAAAGGGATTGTTTTAGATATGGAGCCTTTTGAAGCATTATGCAGAATGCTTCAAAAAACAGATAAAAGAGATACAATAGGAGGAGCTCCGCAGATGATCAAGTCGTATCAGTATATGAATTGTCGCCCTGTGGGAGTATACTGGCCAGAAAAGAAAGATATGTTTTCAAATCGCACATTATTAGGAAGAAGGTTATTTGACTATGAAGATACAAAATATTGGTTTATAGATCCAGTCACGCTACGAACTAATCCATGTAATAAGATTGAAGAACATGATGAATTGAGAAGTATATAAAAATTCTATTTTGTGGAGGGGATAGATATGACCAATAGAGTGGAGAAGAATAATGAAATGAAAATTTTTTGTAGTGAAGACGAGATAAATTATAATCAATCAAATAATTATGCTTTTTTGAACTGGTGTTTTGATGACGCTATGGGGGGAAATGATAAAAGTAATCCGGTTCAAACTATAAATGATAATTTTGAAATGGGCAAAGCATATATGGCCAATGCAGTATTAGGGCTGTATTCAATTTTGTATAATAGAAATCGTTATTGTGTGGCAGATATGCTTGTTTTTCCTATTTTATTTGACGTATGGCATGGCGTAGAATTGTGGCTGAAAAGTAGTATAAATGCAATTCATTTTCTTATTCATTCTGGAGAGAAATTAAAAAATAATCACGGTATTTATGAGTATTTAAATATTTTAAAGTGTGAATTGAGTAGACTAAATATGAACAAATCAATAGAAATCGCACTATCAGAATTGAGCGTACTGATCGAGGAATTAAAACGTGTAAATGCACATTTTGATTTTGCGAGATATTCATTTGGAAGAAATGGTGAATATCAGTTTTATAATGCACCGTTAGGTGAGGAAAAACAATGGCAGAAGAAAAATATGAGTGGGCGAGAGTCGATAATTCCTAATACAGGGGTTGATCTTCAAGTGTTATTTACTATTCTTTTAGGAGTTGTTGAGAATTTTAAGGATCTTGTGGAATATTTAACTTTGGTAATATCTGAAGGAGGTGAACTGTCAGATGAAGCATATATGGAACATCTGAGAATATGTAAAAAATTTGAAGAACATATAAATCAGGATAGTGATGACAAAGAGGATATGGGAATAGAAAAAATAATGGAGTTAATATATTCATACATTTTATGACATGTATTCTTCCCGTAAAGAAGTATGTGATTTGAGGAGAAGGTAGTTACATAAAAATGTTTGGGAATCATAGCAGGAATTTTAGGAATTGTATTGGCTGTCATTGGCATTGTACTGAAGCAGAAAGAAAATGCGGCAGTATCCGTGATAGGCGGTGCGGATGGTCCGACTTCTATTTACATAGCAGGGAAATTGAACGGGATAGTTTTAGTTTTCTGATTGTAATTGGTATTACTTTGTTGATTTTAGCAGGAATTGTTTTATACAAACGTAAGCATTAAGTTACAGTTTTTTAGACTGTGTATGGCGGAAGAACCG
>URRQ01000093.1 GCA_900550235.1 uncultured Lachnospiraceae bacterium | reverse complement strand
AATATCGTCAAAGCTAGTAAAATCAATAGATTTAGGCTTGACAGAATAGGAAGGAAATCAAATGGATGAGGTAATGAAAAAGAAAGATGAGTTATCAATTGAAGAAATATTGAAATCGGATGTGGAATCAATTTATATTGGTAATTTAAATACGGTAGAAAGTAAGATTCATTTTCCTCAAAGAGGAAAATCAGGATCCGAGTTTGTTTGGCATACTGATGAGAGCCGATTTATTGATTCGGAAGGAAATGTGTATCGTCCACTTCATGGAATGGGAAACCGGAAAGTGAATTTAAAAGTTGTTGCTTATTATCAAGGGAAAAGCTTGGAAAAAGAATTTGTTGCGACAGTTCTTCAAGAAGCAAAAGAAACGATTGTAAAATCTGTGGAACCGGTAAAGGTGTTTGTAAAACTGGGACAAAAGCCAACGATGCCTACAGTAGTGATTGTGCATTGCTTGGATGGAAGGTGCATGACGATGCCAGTTGTTTGGAATGAATTTGAAGCGTTATCTTTGGAGGGAATTGTTTCAGTAGAAGGCAGAATAGAAGGATGCGAACAAACACCATGTGCAGAAATTCATTATTGTAATCTGTTACCGCAAGAGAATATTATAAGTAAAAAGGTAGAATTTCCATCTGTTTCCAATGTGGAATTATTACCAGGAACATTGTATTATAAATATCAGCAGCTAATGATAAAATACTTGTTGGATTGTGATGACGATCAATTGCTTTACAACTTTAGAAAAGCTGCAGGATTGGATACTTTGGGTGCAGCGCCTATGACAGGGTGGGATGAAGAAAGTTGCAATCTGAAAGGACATACAACGGGTCATTATTTATCGGGGCTTGCTCTGGCCTGGGGAGCTACCAGAAATGAAAAGCTAATGGAAAAACTGGTGTATGTTGTAAATGAATTACAAAAATGTCAAGATGCTTTTGCACAAAAAGAAAACTATCATAAAGGATTTTTAAGTGCATATTCAGAAGAACAGTTTGATTTATTGGAGAAATTTGTAAAATATCCAGAAATATGGGCGCCTTACTATACATTGGATAAGATTATGTCTGGATTATACGATTGTTATTCAATTGCGGGAATAGAAACAGCAAAAGAGATTCTGATTAAAATGGGTGATTGGGTATATGATCGTTTATCAAGACTGTCGAAAGAGGTACTTGATAAAATGTGGTCGATGTACATAGCAGGAGAATATGGAGGAATGCTCGGAACGATGGTAAAATTATACAGAATTTCGCATTCTTCCAAACATCTTATGGCCGCAAGACTTTTTGATAATGAAAAGTTGTTCTATCCAATGGAACATTGTCATGATACATTGGAAGATATGCATGCAAATCAGCATATTCCGCAGATTATAGGTGCGATTGATATGTTTACAACAACGGGAGAACAAAGATATTGGAATATCGCAAAAAACTTTTGGGATATTGTGACTAAAGGACATATATATTGTATTGGAGGTGTTGGAGAAACAGAGATGTTCCATAGAGCCGGAACTACTTGCCATTATTTGACAGAAAAATCAGCAGAAAGCTGTGCAAGTTATAATCTGTTGAGATTAACAGGAGAAATTTTTTCGTATTTGCCAGAAGGAAAATACATGGATTACTATGATAATACATTGAGAAATCATATTCTTACATCTTGCAGCCATCAGCCGGACGGCGGCACAACATATTTTATGCCTCTGGGTCCGGGTGAGTGCAAAGAGTATTCAACGACAGAAAATACATGCTGTCATGGAACGGGAATGGAAAGTCGATTCAGATATATGGAACATATTTATTCTTATAATGAAAAAAATCTTTATATTAACCTTTTCATAAGTTCGAAGTTATCCAATGTAGAAGAAATGGAAATAAAAGCAGATAAGGAGAAGATTGTGATTACCAGTCTTCAGGATATGAAACGTAAATTAAAGATCCATATTCCAAGTTGGATGAGAAAGAAGCATACTGTTTATATCAATGGTGAAGAAAAAAAGAATTTGGAAGAAGAGCATGGCTATATAACGATTGAAGAATATTGCAAGAAAGGTGATAGAATTGTTATTTGTGGGCAGATGGAATTTTCTGTATTTTCAAATGATTCAGAAGGCAAGTTGGCAAATATCGCGTATGGACCGTATATTATGGCGGCGATTTCTCCAAAAACAGAAATGCTAAAGTTGCCAAATGTTTCAGAATTTGAAGAGCTTGACGAGGAATATCATTTTATGAATCATGGAATTCTGTATATGCCATTCGCCATGGTTGATGAGGAACCGCATCACGTATATTTTAAGAAATAATATAAAATCAATCAAGCAGATTGTTCAGTTCTATAAGCAGGAAGGAACAATCTGCTTTATTTGGTGTAACTTGAGTTTCCGCAAAATGTAATTTAAATATAAATGACTTCTCCTAAAGCACCAA
>URRQ01000092.1 GCA_900550235.1 uncultured Lachnospiraceae bacterium | reverse complement strand
GAAGAGGAAGCGGCATCCGTTTGATATAGCAATTATTTAATATTCGTTATACTAGGTTATTTTTCGGTAAAAGTATTAGAGAATAAAGGTAAAAGAAAATGAAAAACAAGATAAATGTTGAAATAATCCGAAGTAATCGTAAATCGATTTCAATAGAAATAAAACCAGATATAACAGTTCTTGTGCGGGTACCGTTAGCAATGAAAAACACAGAAATTCAAAGTTTTCTAAAGGAAAAAGAAAATTGGATACGTATTCATCTGGAAAGAGCAAAAGAACGGCAAATGATATTAAAGAGTATCAGTAAATTATCTGAGACAGAGCTTCAAGCATTAACAGATATGGCTTTAAAGGTAATTTCAAGAAAAGTAAAATATTATGCTAATCTTATGAATGTCCGATATGGTAGAATTGCAATTCGAAGGCAGAAAACCAGATGGGGAAGCTGCAGCAATAAAGGAAATCTGAACTTTAATTGCCTTTTGATGTTAATGCCAGATGAAGTGGTAGATTATGTAGTTGTGCATGAGTTATGTCATTTAATAGAAATGAATCACTCAAAATCATTTTGGAAATTGGTGGAAGAGGTAATGCCGGATTATAAGGAGAATAGAAAGTGGCTCAGGGATCATGGAAGTGAGATTATGGTTAGAATGATATAGTGAAGAAGTTTAAAAAGGGAGATAAAAATTGTGTCAAAGCCTAGATAGATCCACAAAACGCTTTTGCAAGAAAAGTATCTGGTACCGAATTAAGAAATTGTAATAATAACTTTATGATGCTGGGAGATTAACCGATCATTTGGATGAGATTTCCAAGAGATAGTGTCGTCTGGTTGTCTACAGATGTCACTTTGATAGATAACGGCAGGAATAATAGTTATTAGCAGTATGAATTTGTCTGGAAATATTTCTTGTTTTTTACATGAATTTTATGATAACAGGGTATTAGAATAGGTAATGTAGTGTTAAGCTTTAAGGAAAGTATAGCAGAGTCATGTTATGCTTTGAAAATAATAAATAGGTAAAGAGGTTTGTCATGGAAAAAACATATATACTGGATACCAATGTATTAATTCAGGCACCTTATGCGGTCGAATGTTTTGAAGAAAATGAAGTGATCTTGCCGATGACAGTCTTAGAAGAATTGGATAACCTAAAAAAAGAAGAAGGAGAAAAGGGGGAAAATGTCCGTAAAGCTATCCGTATTTTGGAAGGATACAGAGGAAAAGGAAATTTGCTGGAAGGAATATCTACAGAACATGGAGGT
Organism: uncultured Lachnospiraceae bacterium; assembly: GCA_900550235.1. Classification (GTDB taxonomy): domain Bacteria; phylum Bacillota; class Clostridia; order Lachnospirales; family Lachnospiraceae; genus Faecalimonas. The sequence continues at coordinate 1,227 of URRQ01000092.1, read as the reverse complement.
ATGCTGCGTGTAGAAAAAAATATTTGAATGTAGAATTGCCACCAGATCTTCCGGAACATAAATCAGATAATAGAATATTGAAAGTTTGTATTGGTTTGTCAAAAGAGAGTCCTAAACAAGTAATTCTTGTGACGAAAGATATTCTTTTGCGTATCAAAGCACAACTTCTCGATATTCAGGCAGAAGATTTTATAACAGAGCAGGTTGTAGGACATGAGGAACAATATTTGGGACGAAAAGAAGTATTTGTTTCAGAAGAGTTGTTTAAAGATTTTAAGAAAAAAGGAGTGCCCATTGAAAGTGTATACTGTTGCAAAAGCAATGGGGTCTGTGTTCATCCGGAATTATTTGAAAATGAGTTTGTTATTCTAAAGGTGGATCAATCATCGAAAAGACGCAATTAGGACGAGTAGAAAAAGGTGTTATACGAAAATTAGAATATAAAAAAGCAGCACCTTATGGTGTTAATCCGAGAAATGTAGGGCAGTATTTTCTGCAAGAAGCTTTGATGCAGTCCGCAGAAAAAGCACCACTTGTTATTGTAAAGGGATGGCAGGAACAAGCAAAACGTTTTATTCTCTGGCGGTAGGTTTAGAAAAAGTACTCAATAATCCATCAGGAGAGTATAGGAGAATTCTGATATGTAGACCAAATGCGCTTTTTGATTCTGATATTGGATTTCTTCCCGGAGATGAACAAGAAAAAATTTCTCCTTTGATGCGTCCAATCATGGATAATCTGGAGCAGTTGGTGGATTTCAATAATCATGAAAGATATTCCAATGAACAGGAATTGCAGGATAAAATACAGGAGATTTTTGATAGAGGATTGATTCAGACAGAAGCTTTAACATTTATCCGCGGAAGATCTATTCTTAAAACCTATTTGATTATAGATGAAGCGCAAAATATGACTCCAGCACAGATTAAAGGAATTATCACACGTGCAGGAAAAGAAACAAAGATTATTCTTTTAGGAGATCCGAATCAGATAGATCGTCCTTATTTGGATGACAGGACTAATGGACTTAGTTATGCAGCAGAACATATGAAAGGAAGTCCTTTGTGTTGGCAGATCACATTGTTGCCGGAAGAATGTGAACGTTCTGCGTTAGCAACAGAGGCGATTTGCCGATTGTGAAAATTTGCGAATAAATTTCCTGCTATGTGTATATAACTTCTCGGAATCAATTAAGGTGAGTAAATACCAAGTCAAATAAAACTAAAT
>URRQ01000091.1 GCA_900550235.1 uncultured Lachnospiraceae bacterium | reverse complement strand
GTGCTTTAGGAGAAGTCATTTATATTTAAATTACATTTTGCGGAAACTCAAGTAAGTATTTTCGGCAGAAAAGCTTTATTCTATTTCTTCCACTCCAACATATTATGTTCTACTTTTCCATCACGAAGCATAAGCTCATTCACAGCTTCTCTCGGGTCTTTTCCTTCGAATAATACCTCGTTTACTTTATTAATAATCGGAAGAGACACGTTATATTTCTTTCCTAATTTGACTGCTGCCTTTGTAGAATACACACCTTCTACAACCATTTTAACTTCATCCATCGCTTCCTGCATGCTCATTCCCTGACCAATAAGATAACCTGCTTTGCGGTTTCTGCTATGAACGCTTGCGCAAGTAACTATCAAGTCTCCTATCCCTGTAAGACCCATAAAACTCTCCACAGCTCCTCCCATAGCCATCCCAAGTCTTGAGATTTCTGCAATACCACGAGTAATCAATGCAGCTTTTGTATTGTCTCCATACCCCATTCCATCTGCAATTCCAGCCGCTAATGCAATCACATTTTTTAAAGAACCACCCAATTCCATTCCCAACATATCTGGACTTGTATATACTCTAAATGTTTCATGCATAAACGCTTCTTGAAGATATGTTGCTGTTTCTTCCGTTTCTGCACCGATTACAACTGCGGTAGGTAATCCGCGTCCCACTTCTTCCGCATGACTTGGACCCGACAGCACTGCCACATCGGCCTGCGGAATCTCTTCCTTAATCTGTTGAGACAATGTCATCAAAGTATCTTCTTCGATTCCTTTCGCTACATCCACGATAATCTGTCCTTCAGTAACATATTCTGCCATACTGCGGGCAGTTGTTCTTGTAAAGCTTGAAGGAACTGCAAGAACAAGAAAATCCTGATTCTTAACTGCTTTTTTTAAATCTGTAGTAAATTTCATATCTTCCGGAATCTTCACACCTGGGAGCTTAGACTTATGCTCTCTTTCCTGGGAAAGCATTTCCACCTCTTCTTCTATGATTGACCATACTGTAACTGCATGTCCATTTTTGTGCAATAAAAGAGCCAATGCTGTCCCCCAGCTTCCCGCTCCTATTACTCCTACATTCAACATATATATACCTCCATATTTCGCATTATACTATCGTTATGATTTTAAACACTCTTTCCAAAACGATCAATCACTTATTTTACTACTTTTTCTATCAAATCTACCACCCGTTTGCATGATTCTCCGTCACGATGTTCAAAATATTTTTCGCTAAACTTTTCTAACGCCTCCATATCATACTTCATACTAACAATCTGTTTTGAAAGTTCATCTTGATTATAACATATTTTCATTGGTATTTCATGTAAATAATCAATACAAAATCCTGGTTTTTCTGCATATTCCTTATAATCCGGCGCATAAAAATAAATTGGGCGACCTAATACAGTAAAGTCAAAAATTACTGCCGAATAATCACTGATCAAACAATCTGCAACCGAAAACAATTTATAAAGTTCTTCATGGTTTGCACAAATAGCTCTGCACCCCGTATTCATATATAAGTCACTAATTAGCGGATGCATTTTATACATCACTACATATTCTTTTGGTAATTTTTTCACCAATGTGGTAATATCTAAAGAATCCACTTGCAATCCTTCCATCAGTCTTCCTCTAAATGTTGGTGCATATAAAATAACCTTTTTCCCTTTGATTTCCGGATATTTTTTTTGAATTTCTTCTTTATTTTTTTCCATAGCGACAGCATCAAAAAGTACATCTGTTCTAGGAATTCCTGTACTTATTATATTCTCTTTTGGTATATTAAAAGCTTCTGAAAAAATGGGACGAAATATCTCCGCATTGCAAATCGCAAAATCATAATTTTTAATTACATAATCTCTTTGAGTCATATTTCCAAACTTTTTTATTGCTCCGCTAGCATGCCATACTTGAATAACTTTTACTTCTTTCCTTTTAAAATTTGACACAACATAATTGTTGAAATCCAGCAAAACTACTTTGCTCGAGTTAATCAAAAACAACTGATATATACAAGCGATTAAATATTTCAGGTTTCCAAGTATCGTTTTCTCATACTTAATTAAATGATACTTTAACTCATACCCTCCTCTTCGTGCCAACTCTTCTGATATCAACAAAAAATCATTTTCTAATTTATCACTTTCAAGCGTAATAAATGTTATTCTATTCTCTTTTTGACGAATTCTTATGGCAAAAAAAGAAAAAAAACTCAACACTATTTTTAATATCCTCTCTTTATATTTCATTATAATCTCCATTCTATTATGATATTGATGTCCACAACTCCTTTCTCGTTGCCGAGATCACTGAAACTACCAATGTTTTTTAACTTTCTTATTCAAATGATACACTTCTCTACTTTCAAACACCACTCCCGTCTTTAATCTTTGAAAACACGGCATCCAGATGCCATTACAAACCTTCAACATTTAAAGTTCATCAAAATAACCAAGAAAGAATGCTCCCTCTCGATGAACCAATGTAAGCGCAAAATATTGCTACGCTGCCCATGAATCACGCTTGCACCAAAAT
>URRQ01000090.1 GCA_900550235.1 uncultured Lachnospiraceae bacterium | reverse complement strand
CCTTGAAAATAAAAGGTTTTTAATAAAAATAGGACTGTAAAACTTTACAGTACCTTTTCTATCAAGGAGGAGAAGCTATGAAAGCGAAAAGTTTAAGAAAGGCATTGTGTGTTCTTCTTGCCGGAGCGATGGCGTTTGGTGTCACTGCTTGCGGAGGCGGAGGAAAGAAGAACGAAGGTGGATCAGGAGAAAAAGTAAAGGCAGATGAGCAGGTGCTACGCCTTTCAATTTCAAGCGAACCTACAATTTTGGATCCATTCCAGATTCAGGACGATACGGCATATAATATTAGTTATGCGGTTACAGAACCATTATTCCGTATCTCAGGAGAAGATGGGAAAGAATGGGAACCAGGTTTGGCGACAGATTATGAAGTAAATGAAGATGCAACGGTTTATACAGTAAAAATGCGTGAGGATGCAAAATGGTCTGATGGAACACCGATTACATCAGAAGACGTAGTTTATAGTTTTCAGAGAGCAGTTGATCCAACATTTGCATCACCAAAAGCAAACGACTATTTTGAGCTGAAAAATGCAGAAGCAGTGGCAAAAGGTGAAATGGACAAATCAGAACTTGGTGTAAAAGCTTTAGATGAGCATACAGTAGAATTTACATTAGCTAGATCAATTGATTATTTTATCGATTGCTTAAAAGTTCCGGGATATGCACCAATCCAAAAGAAAGCAGCAGAAGAATTCAAAGATCTGTATGGTGCAGAAGTTGAAAATATGGTATTTTCCGGTCCGTTTGTAGTAAAGGAATGGGTACATGATAACTCAATTACACTTGAGAAAAATGAAAACTATTGGGATGCAGAAAATGTAGCATTAGAGTCTATCGAGATGTCGATCACATCTGATAAAAATGCGATTCAGGGTATGTATGAATCTGGAGACCTTGATATTAGAAGAATCGGAGCAGAAGAAATTGCTAAATATGAAGGAACTCCTGAACTTAGAACAGTGCCTCGTTTAGGTGTAAGCTTCATCGAGTTCAATCCTCGTATTGAATTCCTCAATAATATCAAAATTCGTGAAGCGTTATCTATCGCATTTGATAGACAGGCATATGCAGAAAATGTTATAAAGAATAAAAAACTTGCGGCATATGGTATGGTGCCATACGGTATTCGTGGAGTAGAAGGAAAAGATTTCCGTGAGCAGCAGGGTGATCTGGTAAAAGACTCTGCAACAGACCCGGATGCAATTTCCAAAGCGAAAAAACTCTTAGAAGAAGGACTTGCAGAGCTTGGAAAGACACAAAAGGAAATGGAAGATTTCCTCCAGATTTATTGTGTAGATTCTGAAGGATCTAAATTACAGGCACAGGCAGTGCAGGCAATGTGGAAAGACAATCTAGGACTTGAAATTGCGGTTTCACCTATGCAGGTTAAGATGTTGGTTCCAATGTTAGTGGAAGGAACATTCCATTGTGTAATTGGTGGATCAAACGTAGCAAGTTATCCGGATGCAAGTGAATTCTTTAGCTTCATCTATGACGAAGGAAAAATGGATGATCCAGAGTTTATCAGTTTGTGGGAAAAACAGATGACACAGATTGGAGAAGAAAGAATTAAAACATTGCAGGAAATCGAAAAACTTGTTTTAGACAAATATGTATATATTCCACAGAACTTTGTGGAGAATGACTACGCAGTTTCAGAAAATGTTGAAGGATTAAGCATTTGGCCATTTGGAGCTGAATATGATTTTAAACATGTTGTAAAAATGCAGTAATCAGATGAAAAAATAAGAGAGGGGGAGCAAGATGGCAGACTTGTGAGAGGGTAATGTGAAAAGCAAGTTGGTTCGTTTTATGCTCCCCCTATTTATTGGAAATGACGAGGTTAACGATGACACAGGAACAACTTATAAGAGATTATATTAATAAAGAAATTAAAGAATCGGTTGAGATCGGAGAAGATAATCGATATGAGAGGATTCTTAATGAAGCAAATGGTTTAGATTATGAATGGATGGATCGCTATGATTTTCCGGTTATGGAAGTGGAAAAGAAAAAAGCAAAATTCTATTTTGATTATCCGGAAGAAAAGATAAAAGAGATGGGAAAACATATTGCTGAATCTTTTTTGCATGGATTTATCAGCCAAAATCGTGATATTGCTAATAGAAAAAGAGTACGTCTGCATTATCAGGCCGGAATGGAAGCTTTGATCAAACAGGTTAATGATGAATTAAAATCACATGGTTTGATGCCGGTAATTATAAGGCCGGGATCGATGGCAGATCGTTCATACGAAATTCCTTCATTAGATGGAATAGATGAAGAGAAAATAGTAGAATGGTATGGAGAGGCATTTGAACACTACAAAAATGAGATGAAAGATATTTGTGGAATGATCGGTATTATAGAATTTGGTCAGCCGGATAATGCGACAGATATGACGAATTCTATGAAACTGATGCATGGAAGGAGAATGATAGAAGATAGATATGTAAAACCCGGAGAATTATCGTTTTGTAAGGTTGCTTTTCCACATCCAGAGATTGGGAAGGAATTTGAAAAAATTTTTGATGATGTAATGGATATGAATTTAGAAAATTCAGAAGAATTTGAGATTATTCAACAGACGCTTATTGATGCGTTGGATCAGTGCAAATTTGTTCGGATAGAAGGAAAAGGGGAAAATCAAACAAACATGGAAGTTTGGATGAAACCGATTTTAGATGGGAAAAACCAGACAAACTTTATGAATTGTGGAGGCGATTTGAATATTCCTTATGGAGAGGTATTTACAACGCCTAAATTAACAGGAAGTTGTGGTTTATTACATATTCAGGATATTTATCTTCAAAATACATATTTTCAAAATTTGAAGTTATGGTTTCAGGATGGAGAAATTGTGGATTATTCCAGTGAGTATGAAGGAAAAGAAGGAAAAAAAGTTGTAAAAGAGAAGCTATTAAATCCTCACGATTCTCTACCAATCGGAGAATTTGCAATCGGAACAAATACAAGAGCATTTCGTATTTGTAAGAAATATCATTTGGAATCAAAGTTACCGATATTGATTTATGAAAAAATGGGTCCACATATCGCAGTTGGAGATCCTTGTTATAGAGGGGCAGAAGATGAATCGGTTTTCAATTTGCTTGATGGAAAGGAAATCGTTGCAAAAACAAATGAACGAACTGAGAAAAATGTTCCTGATACAGAAAAATATGTCTTTAAACATATTGACATTACATTGCCATATGATGAAGTGAAAACAATGTATGGTTATAGTGAATCGGGAGAAAAGATAGAATTTCTAAAAGATGGAAAATTTATACTAAAAGGAACAGAAAAGCTGAACGATGGAATGAAAGGAGAGGAATAGTGTGAAAGAAAGTAGAGGACAGCCCAAAAGTGGCGCACTGAAACAAGCTACC
>URRQ01000089.1 GCA_900550235.1 uncultured Lachnospiraceae bacterium | reverse complement strand
GAATGCCAGAGCAATTTCTTTTTACCAAAGAGAAGGGTTCATTATTCAATGTGAAGGTTTGGATGAAGCTACTGGTGAAAAAGAATACACTATGCTATGGAAATGAAAAGAGGAATCGAGATTTGGCGATTTGGTAAATCTCGATAAATTAATTTTATAAGGAAAAGAAACTTTGAAGTTGATGAAGGAAGTTGTAAAAATGACATATAAACAAAAAATAGATAAAGCACGAGAACAAGGTATTGAAATTCCAGATACAATATTGGAAAGAAAGTATATTGCTGGGGTTTATAAATTTTGTTATTATAATCCAAATGATTCTGATGATGAAGGTTGTTTTTATGTTGGAAAATCCAGTAGTTTAGCATATAGATTATTAGATAGTGATGGTGGACATATTCATTTGTTCTTAAATAACTATTTGGATAACAACTTGGTTCCTACTAAAATAAGAGAATACTTAGATAATGGATACTGTATTAAAGTAATTATAAAAGAAGTAAATTATAATGATACATCATTTTCTAGAGCAGCCCATAGGTTGGCATTGGCGGAATTGCAAGAAATAATAAGTTGTCAAGAAAAAGGTCAGTGTTTAGACCAAATGCCTGAAGGAGTAGGTGAGAAAGAGAAAAAATTTTGGGAGAAGAATTATAAAAAATAAACTTCAAATCTATAGATAACATAAAAATCCAGTTTGTGGAATTAACAGAAACGGAGCAAGAATATGTTGTTAATGTGATTATGGACTGGATCAGTCGGAAAATGAAAAAATAAGAAGTGGGTGATAAAATGAATCTTTTGTTAGATAATCAGCCTAGTGAGTCAGAACTCCTAGAATTATTAAATAAACTTATTCAGAATTGGGAAACTGAGGTGGCTGAATTTAAAGAGGCTGGAAAAGATTATGACAAAAACAAAATAGGACAATACTTTTCAGCAATAAGCAACGAGGCAAATCTTAAAGGATTACAGCATGGATGGCTTGTGTTTGGTGTTAGAAATAAAAATAAAGAGATTGTTGGATCTGATTATAGGAACACAAAAGGGTTGGATACACTGAAACAGGAGATATCAGTAGGGACAACTGGAGGAATTTCCTTTATCGAAATATATGAGGTGTATCCAGAAGTTAGAGGCGAAAAGAAGAGGGTAATACTTTTCCAAATTCCAGCTGCAACAACTGCAACACCAACTGGTTGGAATGATCATTTTTATGGACGAAATGGAGAATCGCTCGGAGCATTATCTGTAGAAGAATTGGATCGTATTCGCGGGCAGGAAAAAAAAGACTGGTCGAAGCAGATTATTCCAGAAGCGAAGATTGAGTATTTAGATAAAGAAGCGATTACTCTTGCCAGAGAAAATTATAAAAAGAAAATGAATAAGCCCTATATCAGTAATGAAGTGGATCAGATGACGGATGAACAATTTCTGACAAAATTAAAACTGATAATAAATGGAAAGATTACAAATGCAGCTATGCTGTTATTGGGAAGAGAGGATTACGATTATCTCTTCAACACAGTGCCAGAGGCATCATGGAGAGTATTTGATTCAAGAAATGAAATAAGCGATTATGAGATATTTAAAATACCATATATCACGTTGAGTGAGAGGCTTTTTGGGAAAATACGAAATTTGACCTATCGGTACATGCCTAATCAGTTAACGCTTTTTCCAACGGAAACCAAACAATATGATATGTGGTTGCTAAGAGAGTTACTGAACAATTGTATTGCTCATTCTGAATATACCTTGGGCGGAAGAATTTATTTGAATGAATTTGAAGATAAAATCATTCTTACAAATCCAGGTTCTTTTTTGCCAGGAAAAATAGAAAAGGTGTTGGATCCTGGATATAATCCGCCTTTTTATAGAAATCAGCTTTTAGCAGAGACTATGGTAAAACTCAATATGATTGATTCGCAATCCATTGGAATTAGAAGAGTATTCCGAATTCAAAGAGATCGATATTTTCCTCTGCCAGATTATGATTTATCTAACAGACAGCAGGTTAAAGTTTGCGTGTATGGAAAGGTGTTGGATGAGAACTACTCTCAGATACTGTTTGCTAATCCTGATTTTGATCTGGAGACCGTGTTCTTGATTGACTGTGTTCAGAAACGCATAAAAATTGATAAAGAAGCGATTAAACATTTGAGAAAATTAAAAGTAATAGAAGGAAAGTCGCCAAATATATTCTTATCTGCATCTGTATCAGAGACCATCGGTGAACAGAGTCAATATGTAAAAAATAAAGCATTTAATGACCAATATTATAGGGATCTTATTGTAAAGTATCTGGAGCAATACGGTTCTGCCAAAAAAAGAGATGTTAGAGAACTGCTGTGGGATAAACTGCCAGAAGTAATGGATGATAAGCAGAAAGAGAGTAAAGTAAAGAATCTTTTATCTCAGATGAGAAGAACAGGAATAATCACAACAGATTCCGAGAATCAGCAGAGATCATCTTGGATACTTGTCAAGAATTTAAACAAGTAAGAAGCAAATTTTATCCAAGATTTATCCAAGCTGATGCGAAAAAGCCTTTAAAAACAAGGTTTTTCTTGGATAAATTGAAATGATCAAAGTTAAAAAAACAAGGTTTAACCAAGAAGAACGACTTTGTAACATGTTGATATTTGGTCAAAAATCCTGAAGTATACAAACAAAAAGCAGAAAAAGAGAATTGCTAATCTGAGTGATGATATGGAGCAGACAGCAGAAGAACTGGCAGAACTTCTGGATGGAGATCTGGATTTTCTGGAACTGGAAGATTATGAACCGGCAGTTGACAGGACTTTAAATTCCAGTAAAGTCTCTGACCACCATGCCATTATTCCGACCAGTCAGATAAGATTAGTCGGTCAGAAAGCACTGAAAACGAAAGAGCGAAATATTTTATATTTGATTGAAAGTCGGTTCCTGATGGCAACCAGCAGGGCATATATTTATGAATCCCATAAATGTGAGGTTCAGTGTGAGGGCATTTTATTCCATATGTTATCCCATCGAATAAGGCAGGAGGGCTTTAAAGCGATAGAACGGAAAATGTATCTGTTTTTTGGTAAGAAACTGCCAGGGGAAATCCATCAGATGGCAGAAATCCGTTTGCTGGAGGATTATGGTCCCTGCCGTGCGGAAGTTCAGGAAAAATGGACGCAGCCGCCCAGACAGTTTACCGAGGATACGCTGCTACAGGCAATGGAGAGGGCAGGAAATGAAGACCTGGTCGAAGATACAGAAAAGAAAGGAATCGGAACTCCGGCAACAAGAGCCGGGATTATTGAAAAGCTGATCAGCTCCGGGTTCGTAAGCAGAGATAAAAAGAATCTGGTGCCAACCAATGATGGAAATGTCCTGATTTCTATTCTTCCGGATGAAATCAAATCTCCGGC
>URRQ01000088.1 GCA_900550235.1 uncultured Lachnospiraceae bacterium | reverse complement strand
GTAGAGCGCTACGTTCGGGACGTAGAGGTCGCAGGTTCAAATCCTGTCACTCCGACTTTAGTTTAAAATTAAAAGAAGATTGAAATGATAAATAAATGAGATTGCAAGTAATTGCAATCTTTTTTTGTAATTATTGTTTTGTGGTAACGAAGTTAGGTGTTGGTAGGAGGTAATTGCGATGCAGTTTATCTCAAAAGAAATTTTAGACAAAATTTCATACACAAGTACATTAGGTCAGAGTCTTAAACAGATTTCTTTGTCTAAAACTCCGCTAGATTCGATTTTAGCCGATATAAATATCGATCTGAGTATACGGATATTGTAATGCAGGAAAATTTAATTGGATCGCGGTTTAAAAGTGAGGATTCTATTAAAAGAAAGTATGAAAAGACATTACGAACTGGATGAGGATTTAAACAGTGATTTAATGACATTCTTGGGTTTCGTTTACATTTTGAGGAATATCCAGAAACTTATCCAGACTATTTTCGAGTAGTAGATTTACGAAAAGGAAAGAAAATAGATGATGGATATAGAGCTATTCATTTATATTATCAAAGAAACAATTTGGCATATCCAATAGAGATATAATTATGGTGTTCAGATGATTACTTGTTTAATGTATGGAGTCATAAAATGGTTTATAAATATTATGATGCATCAATTGGAAAACAGTTGTATGAAAAATACAAGTCTGGCATAATCATATCAGAAGAAATGTTTATAAATGAATTAGAAATGTTGATGAAAAGGGAGGTGAAAAAGGTATGATAATTGATAACAATCCTTTTTATATAGTGGCAAAAAATTTGACGAAATAGGATGTATCGCATATAAATGTAAAAATATGAATGAAGCGAGAAATGTACCTAATACGCTGCAAGCAATTCGTGCAGAAGACGTTCAAATTGTAATTTTAGATGATCCGGAAATTTATTCGGAATATGCACCATATAAGTACGTTGATGATTTAAGAGAATTTATGAATCAGGCAGGGAATTTGAATTTGGTAGTGTAGATTTGGGGAATGGGATATCTGCCCGTTCTAACACTTGGCCTAACAGTTTATAAATTGTGATAAAAGTGAAGATGCAATTTTCTATCTAAGAATTTTTTTGAAAATCATGATACTAGAAGCTCTTAACTAAAAATGTTTCTTCATAGGTTTACTCTGGATGATATGCCTATTGATCAGAAATCAACTGATTCCCAATAATCTTCCTCACTTCTAAAACTACTGATAATTGCTTCCATTTGCTTTTTTGATATTTCATCTAAATCATCACTGTGGTATGATTGCTTAATAGATTCTACTTCGGTGGCAACTTCATCATCTGTTACACGAGTTCCTGCTTCAATGGCATTCTGGCAAATAGCATCCGATTTTTGATGTGGTAAGATAAAATGAGACAGGTAAAAGCAGAACGTGAAAACCAAAAGAAAGGATGATGAATAGTTTATTTGACCGGATTGCGAATAGATAAGAAAGGAAATGACATGGGGAATACGAAAGACGATGTGATATTCAAAGAGTTTTGGCGCAGCAATAACGGTTTGCAGACTTGTTTAATGTGGTGGTATTTGGAGGCAAAGAGGTGATCACGCTGACCTTATATTATGGAGAAAAGCAGTGGGATGGGTCGTATTGCCTGAAAGACATGATCGTAGAAATGCCGGAGGAGATCGCTGCGATTTTCTCTGATTATAAAATGAATCTTTTGGAAGTGCGGGATTCCGCAAAGTATGTGTTTAACAACGCAGATGTACAGAGTGTTTTTGAAATTACAAGGGAAGCATTTGCAGGACATTTTGATCGGATACGGGAAAAATACGGAGAGAAAGAACTGGATTCGGAACTTTTAACGGTGATCGGTCAGATGACAGGCTCCAAGGAGCTGGTCAACATGGGCAGAAATATGGAGGTGAATAACATGTGTACTGCATTGGAAAAATTGAAAGAAGACGGTAAGATGGAGGGGATAGAAGAAAAAGAGAAAGCAGTGATCCTTGTTATGCTGAAAAATAACTATCCGATTTCTGAAATATGTAAAATTTCAGGGACAACGGAAGAGACGGTTTTGGAGATTAAACAGAGTATGAAGTAAATCAGCGTGGAAAAGGGAGTTGGAGAAGTCTCTTTTTTCTTAGAGAGAGTATGCTTTTGGAAAACATTCGCAGGAAATAAGAAATTTCTTAAAATAGCGTCAGTATACAAGGAAGAGCCATTTTTCCACTTGTATACTGGCGCTGCATTTGTTTATAAAATGTGTTTAGAAAAGTAGAGGCACACCGGGCGGAGGACGTCTGATGAAAATATGAAAATTGTTGTGCGTAGGATTGACTTTGTATGAGGCTGTGATGCAAAATAAAGAGAAAAGAACTCAGAACAGGGAGGGAATCAGGTGATTTATACAGTAACGTTTAATCCGTCGCTGGATTATATTGTTTCCGTGGAAGATTTTAAATTGGGGCATACAAACCGGACAAGTTCCGAGCTGCTTCTTCCGGGCGGGAAAGGGCTGAATGTTTCGATGGTGCTTGGCAACCTTGGAATCCCGAATACCGCATTTGGATTTGCAGCCGGATTTGTCGGAGAAGAGATCGTCCGGCGTATAGAGGAAATGGGAGTGAAAGCTGAATTTATTTGGATTGGGGATGGTGTTTCACGGATCAATCTGAAATTGAAGTCGATTGACGGAACTGAGATCAACGGATGCGGACCGGTGATCCATGAGAGTGATGTTCAAAAACTGATAACGAAGCTGGAACTTTTACAGGCGGGCGATGTATTGGTCCTTGCCGGAAGTATTCCGGGTTCGGTACCGGATGATATTTATCGGCGGATCATGTCTGAAATGAGCGGACGTGGAATCGAAGTTGTTGTGGATGCCACAAAGGAACTGCTTGTAAATGTCCTGGAATACCATCCATTTCTGATCAAACCGAATCATCACGAGCTGGGGGAAATTTTCGGCGTGGAGTTAAAGACAAGGGAAGATGTGATCCCTTATGCCAGACGGATGCAGCAGATGGGGGCAAGGAATGTCCTTGTCTCCATGGCGGCAGCCGGTGCGGTTCTGGTGGCGGAGGACAAATCGGTGTACGAGACAGACGCGCCAAAGGGGATCCTGGTAAATGGCGTCGGAGCAGGCGATTCGATGGTTGCGGGATTTCTTGCAGGATGGATGGAGAAAAAAGAATATCGCCATGCGTTTGCCATGGGCGTCTCGGCAGGAAGCGCCAGTGCGTTTTCGGAACGACTTGCAGAGAAAAAAGAGATCATGGATTTGTATCGGAGAGAATTTACCCGATCATGAACGTTTTTTTCGGAGAAAAAATCTGCCGACCGTGTACAAAGGAGCATAAGTATCCTTGCACATGGCCGGCAGGTTTATTTTTTGTATAGGTGACGAGCCAAAGTCCGGGCTTGCCCGAGACCTTGGCGACT
>URRQ01000087.1 GCA_900550235.1 uncultured Lachnospiraceae bacterium | reverse complement strand
GCACGGTGGTGTGAGAGGTCGGGAAATCTACTTGATTTCCCTCCTACTCGATTATGAAGGAGGTTCTTATGGAAGAAACAAAACAGCTTGGTGAACAACCAATAAAGAAACTATTATTAAAGTTTTCTGTTCCTTGTGTGATGGGACTTTTAATCGGTGCACTTTATAATATCGTAGATCAGATATTTATTGGGAACAGTAGTCTTGGATATTTAGGAAATGCAGCGACAGGTGTTTCATTTCCTATTATTTGTATTGCAAATGCATTTGCATGGTGTATAGGTGATATAGAATAGTTTTGTTTCATTTTGATTTTCCGGTTGTTTTGATAAATATTTCCTCTTGTAATAGAACGTTTGTTCTGATATAATCAAATCAGAACGAACGTTCTATTTGCTAAAGGGAAGAGGTGAATAAGATGGAGAAAAGAACGTATTTGTGTATTGATTTGAAGTCATTTTATGCATCGGTAGAATGCAGGGACAGGGGCTTGGATCCCATGACAACGAATCTTGTTGTGGCAGATCCGAAGCGGACGGAGAAGACCATCTGTCTGGCGGTATCTCCATCTTTGAAAAAGCTTGGAATCCCGGGGCGCCTTCGAGTGTTTGAGTTACCGGAAGGAATTGATTATATTATGGCGCCTCCGAGGATGCAGCGATATATTGATTACTCTGCACGGATTTATGGAATCTATTTACGATACATCGCGAAAGAAGATATTCACGTCTATTCCATTGATGAAGTGTTTATGGATGTGACGGAGTATCTGCATTTGTATCAAATGACAGCTAAGGAACTGGCAATCCGGATGATGACAGACGTGATGCAAGAAGTAGGGATTCCGGCTGCGGCAGGTATCGGGACGAATCTGTATCTTGCCAAGATTGCGCTTGATATTACGGCCAAGCATGCGGAAGATCGGATTGGAATCCTGGATGAAGCGTGTTATCGGAAGACGCTTTGGAAACATAAGCCTTTGACAGACTTTTGGAGAGTTGGAGAAGGAACGGCAAGGCGACTTGCGCAAATCGGAATCGATACGATGGAAGGAATTGCGAGGTCGGATGAGAAGGCGTTGTATAAATTATTTGGTGTAGATGCGGAGCTTCTGATCGACCACGCATGGGGAAGAGAGTCAGTGTTATTGCAAGACATCAAAGCGTATAAGCCGAAAGCAAATTCATTGGGGAGCGGGCAGGTGCTTCCGAGAGATTATTCTTATGAGGAAGGAAAGACGATCGTAAAAGAAATGGCAGAACTTCTAGCATTGGAACTTGTAGGGAAGGGATTGGTTACGGAATCTGTTACTTTACATGTGAGTTATACGAGAAGAATCGAGAAAAAGTCGGCTCATGGAAGTATCACTCTTCCGGGAGCTACAAGTTCTTCTAAAAAATTGATCGATTATACGGTAAGACTTTATGAGAGAATTGTAGACTGCTATACATTTATCAGAAGAGTGAACCTGACATTCCCACGTGTAGAAAGCGAGCGTTATCGGCAGTATGATCTGTTCACAGATCCAGAGAAAGAAGAAAAAGAGATACAGCTTCAGCGAGCAGTTTTGGAAGTAAAAGAACGGTATGGGAAAAATGCGATTCTGCGAGGAATGAATTGTCTTCCGGAGGCAACAACGATGGAAAGAAACGGTCAGATTGGGGGTCATAAAAGTGGAGTATAAGATGACAAGAGAAGACAGGGCGAAGCAGTTTATGCCCTTTTCAGCGTTGAAGGGATACGAGGAGGCGTTGAAAAAGCAAGAAGTGGTGAGGGTACCGAAGCGGGAGCTGTCAGAGGAATATGCCGAGAACCTTGATAGAAAGCTTCGGGTAGTGCGGCAAGGAGATATGGTTGCTGTGACATACTACTACCGGGGAGAATACCGAAAGATTATGGGACTTGTGTCGCGGGTGAATGCGACCGGCGGAGCGCTTACAGTTGTAAATACGAGAATTCCTTTTGAAGATCTGTATGATATAGAGCGGGTGTAGAAAAAAGAAAAATCCGGCTGTCTGAGTTATGCAGACAGACCGGATGATGGAGGCTTTTGATTCAGTTCCGGTATAACGGTAAAAAGCATAGTGCAAAAGCAGGCAATACCGCCGATTACATTGGAGATTGGTTCGGCGAGAAAGACACCGATGACACCGAGACCACCAATGTGTGGAAGGAGTATTGTCAATGGAACAACAATGACAACTTTCCTTAATATAGAGAAAAAGATTGCTTTTTTTGCTTTCCCAAGTGAGGTGAATGCGCACTGTCCGGAAAACTGCAGAGCCATCATGAAAAAGCCGAAAAAGTAAATATGCAAGGCAGGAATCGCTTTTTCAACAAGAATAGTATCTCGGCTGAAAATGCGGATGAACAGCTTCGGGAAGAAAAAAATAGCGCCCCAAATGAAAAATGTATAGGAAACGCCGATGGCAGTAGAAAACCAGATTCCTTTCTTTACTGCTGGGTAGTTTTTGCGTCCGTAGTTAAAACTTAATACTGGGGAAGCTCCGTTTGAGAGTCCGCCGACAGGGGTTTGGGCAATTTCTCTTACAGAATTTAAAATCGTCATGATACTGATGTAGAGGTCTCCGCCAACCTGTTGTAATGTCTTATTGCATACAACTTGAACAAGGCTATTGGTGAAAGACATCATGAAGGAAGAGAGACCAAGCGCACAGATGTGCAAAACTCTTACGGAGTCAAGTTTCATGGTGGATAACTTTAATTTTAGTATAGCTTGTTTTCCGGTGAGGAATCTCAATACCCAAAGAGCCGAAAGTGTTTGGGAAAGGACTGTTGCAACTGCGGCTCCGCGGACACCCATCCGGAATAGAAAGATGAATACAGGATCGAGGATAATATTAGTACAGGCGCCCAGGATCACAGTTAGCATACCGACACGGGCAAAGCCTTGACTATTGATGTACGGATTCATTCCAAGAGCGATCATAACAGAAAGCGTTCCAAGAAGATAGATGGTAATGTACTCTGATGCATATGGATAGGTGGAAGCGCTTGCTCCAAACATGGATAGGAGCGGGCGGTGAAAAAGTAAACCAAAGAACATTAGAATTGTTCCGGTAATCAGAAGAAGGGAAAAGGCATTTCCCATAATAAAAGCAGCTTCCTTAGAGTCTTTTTTTCCGAGAGCGATACCGCAAAGCGGGGCGGCCCCTCCGAATAAATTCGTGAATGCGGTGACAAGCATAATAATTGGGAAACATAAACCAAGTCCGGCGAGAGCAGTCTGGCCGACTTCGGGAATCATACCAATATAGATGCGATCTACTATATTATAAAGAAGGTTTAAAATCTGTGCTGCCGTCATAGGGATGGCTACAGAAATAATATTTTTACTTACGGTTCCTTTTGAAAAGTCTGTTGGATGTGTTTTCATATCATGTATCATCTCCTACTGATATGATAGCAGATATAGAATGAAATTAGCAATGAAAGACTTAGAAAATATTGCTTGAGTTTCCGCAAAATGTAATTTAAACATAAATGACTTCTCCTAAAGCACCA
>URRQ01000086.1 GCA_900550235.1 uncultured Lachnospiraceae bacterium | reverse complement strand
AAACCATAAAAAGAATACACAAACCATTAAAGAGATTAATGAAGATATTCAAGTTAATCGGGAAGAATATGAAAAATATTTTTCCAATCCTTCAATTAGTCAAGCTAATCCATCAATCAGCGGTGATAAAATATTTATTGTTCATGGACATGATAATGGCTTAAAAAATGAAGTTGCACGATTTTTAGAAAAATTAAAGCTAAAACCTATAATACTTCATGAGCAAGCTAGTGAGGGTGAAACAATTATTGAGAAAATTGAACGATATTCAAATGTTGGTTTCGGTATAGTATTGTATACTCCGTGTGACAAAGGAGGATTAGCTAACGATGGTGCGGAATTAAGGTGTAGAGCACGCCAAAACGTTGTCTTTGAACACGGGTATCTTATAGGGAAATTAGAAAGAAAAAATGTTTGCGCCCTTGTAAAAGATGATGTTGAAAAACCAAATGACATTTCTGGTGTAGTATATGTTTCCTATGATGAAAGTGGTGCTTGGAAGATTGAAATCGCTAAGGAACTGAAAGCGGCTGGTTATAACATCGATTTTAATAAACTGTTTTAAAATAATGTGTATACAGGCAGTGAATCTAAAAGGTTTGCTGCTTTTTTCGTGGAAAGGAGGATTTTATTTGCCACATTTTCAAAAGCGTGGAAACCGTATCAGAGCCAGCGATAAATCGCTGGTCTTTCGTTTTTCGGCTGGTTCGCTGCTCCTGCTTTTCCTTGCGGTGATCTTGCTGCTGAACTTAAAGACTATCGCAGCAACGGACTGGAAATCGGTTCATTTCCTACAAGATGGCAGCGTCCATCTGACGGTCACGCCATACATGATAGTTTCTGTCATTGCGGCACTTCTAATCTGTGGGGCGGCTGCCCTCTTATACCGCAGATTCCAGTATGACAGGGTAAAGCAGCTCTTTCACCGTCAAAAGCTGGCAAAGATGATTCTGGAAAATGGGTGGTATGAATCGGAAACCACACAGGACAATGGATTCTTCAAGGACTTGCCAGCGACCAGCAAGAAAGAGAAAATCACTTACTTTCCTAAGATGTATTACCGCATGGAACACGGACTGCTGCATATCCGCACAGAAATTACATTGGGGAAATATCAAGACCAGCTCCTGCATTTGGAAAAGAAACTGGAAACAGGCTTGTACTGCGAGCTGGTTTCCAAAGAACTAAAAGACAGCTATGTAGAATACGTCATGCTCTATGATACGATTGCCAACCGTATCACCATTGACGAGGTACAGGCGGAACATGGTAGCCTGCGTCTGATGAAAAATGTCTGGTGGGAATATGACAAGCTCCCCCATATGCTGATTGCTGGCGGCACTGGCGGCGGTAAGACATATTTTATCCTTACCATGATTGAGGCTTTGCTAAAGGGTAATGCGGTGATGTATGTGCTAGACCCTAAGAACGCCGACCTTGCGGATTTATCCGCTATCATGCCAGAAGTCTATTACAAAAAGGAAGATATAACTGCGTGTATTGACCGATTCTATGATGGCATGATGGCAAGGAGCGAATCCATGAAATTGATGGAAAACTATAAGGCAGGTAACTATATAAAATTCAAGTGTTTTTATGAAAAAGTTTGAAAATGTTAAAATAAATGATTTTATATGTTAAGTAGTATAGATCCTTGAAATGTGAATAATGATTTGTAATTTTTGGGCATGACGAAAAGAACCAAAATTGGCCTTTTTTTAATTTTAATGCATTTATTTTATCTTAAAAGTGCATCATCAAATTGTTGATTGGTACTTGAAAGATGATAAATAATTCTAAGCAATTTTCTAACACAATGTCCACAAGCACAACGATGACCTTTACCTTGAGAAATCTTTAAATCATAATATTGTTTAAATACCGGATTATTATTATTAATCACAGGCAATATGATCTGATATAAAGTCTTTCTCAAATATGGTGAACCTTTCTTGGTAATAGCAGTATGTTGTGCGTTGTATTGACTTGATTCGTAATGATAAGGAGCAACACCAGCTGCTTTTATTATCTTAGATGGCTTAGAATAGTTGCTTATCTCTCCTAATTCGGCTAAAATAGAAGTACCAGAGAAATGAGAAATCCCTGGGATGGATAGGATAGGAGAGTTATTTTGGATGGAAAACTCTTCTATTTTTTTATCTGTTTCAGCTAACTGTTCATTGATAAGTTCAATCTGACTTATCAGATGTTTGATTTTGATTACTTCTGCTGCTGATGAAATTCCAATAGAAGATTTAGCAGAGTCTTTAAGCTGCTGTGCAGTTAGAGATATGCGGTTCCCTCGGCCTTTTATTTCAAAACATTTGCGAATAGTTCTAATATCAGTACTAGCGATATTTTCAGCACTGCCAAATGTTTTAAGTACATTCATGTAGATAATGCCGTATTTAGATGAAAATAAGCTGTTGAATTCAGGGAAAACAATATCAATACATTTTTGTAGGCGGTTTGTATAAACATTGAGTTCTTCTTTTAAATTGTGATGATGTCTAGTTAATTGCTTTTGTTCATAAAGATCGAAGCTGTTGACTTTTGTAATACGATACTGCTTTTTTCGTACAGGAGTATCCAAAACATCACAGATAGTAAGAGTGTCAAGTTTATCATTCTTAGTGATGCCGTTCTGCATTTTACGAGTGTAATCAGTAGTTTTAGGGTTGATAAGAGCAACAGTAAAATTTTTTTCTAAAAGATACTTTAATAAAGCAAAATGATAATGCCCGGTGTCTTCCATACCAATCAATATAGAGTCCTTAGAATAAGAACTAAGTTTTTGGATTAGAGAATCAAATCCATCTTTAGTATTGGAAAAAGAAGAAGGTTGAAGTAAAACTTCACCACTATCTTTGTCCATAATACAAAAGAAGTGTTTGTTTTTTCCAATATCGATACCAACTAATTTCATAATAAAAGATCCTTTCTTGATAAAAATATGTGAAAAGGTATCCACAACACTTAGACCACAAAACCTGGTGCAAAATACGAATTCAAGACTCATCTAACTAATCATTATTTAGGAATAAGGTTGTGGTAAGGGCCTGCCTAAAGTAGTCATGCTACAAGGTGAAAAAATACAAATCCACATTCACATATTAAATATTTTACAAATTAACTTAACCGTAATCAACCACGGTTTAAATGGTTGATAGAAAGGAGAAGGTATATTTGTAGATGACTATTAAATGAGTCAATTACAATATACCAGGTAAAAATATTTATGATCGTGCAGGCGATAAAGTAAACTCTAACAGAGCTGGTACAGGCATTTTATTTAAAATAAGAGCGTTTGGCGAAGAATCAGATAAAATATCAGCAGACATGATGTTTTTGCGTTGTATTGAAAAATAGACCTGTTTTTAATTCTTTAAAAAAAGAAGTGACGGTTAATAAAATAGCTATATTTAATAAAAAAATAAAATCAGAAAAGAGTCGAAAAAATGGGAGAAAAAAGGGAAGTCACAAAATAATGTGAAAATAACTCTTTACAAGACAAAAGGGATATGGTAAATTAAATAGGCACTCGAGGAAAGGGACG
>URRQ01000085.1 GCA_900550235.1 uncultured Lachnospiraceae bacterium | reverse complement strand
TACATAATCTTCTCTAAAGAGCCATTCCCTTTCAATGCCTTAACTTAATGACATTTGGAAACTCCCAGCCTCCTTTTAATTCCCCATAACCTCTTGCTGTTGCAAATATCTTATTCTTCTCTTTTATATTATCACAGATAATTGCTGCTACCACTTTTATTGTTTTCATATATTTATACCTCAAACCATTTATGACGTAATATTAGACTGCAAATATCTTAATAAATCCTCTCTCACTGCATGATGCATTTTCATAGTGACTTTTGTAATTGGCTGCATACGCCCACGATTATCTTCTTTCTGTGCATTTTGAGCATCCACAACATCAAACTGTCCCATGTAATAGAAATTTGTTTCTGCATCTGATTTTTTTACAAACAAATGTTTTCTCGCAGCCTCAAATACATCCCGCATATACGAGCTATCCAGTCCTTTTCCAATCTGAGAATCCCATTTAAAAAATAAATTATCTTCAAATGTATCTGCATAATCAGGTTTTCCTTCCACATAGTTTTTTTCATCTTGGCTTTCTTCTTTATGATATGTAATAAAAATGAAAACATCATCTTCAATTCGTTTCATACCATACATAATAGACGATAGGTCCTTGCCACAATTCATAAGCAGACTTACGTCTCTTCTGGAATATTTTTCGTATAACACAAAAGGACTATCTGATTTTCTCCCTGGAAGATATTTCTCCTGATATCTGGTAATTCCAACTTTTATAATGTCTTCCACTTGCATGTAAAACTGCTTATGTGCAAGTCTATCCGCATAGCTTTGCACTCTTCTAATCATTCCAGACTTATCGCTTTCCAAAATGTCAATCTGGCAAAATTTTTGATATTCCGCTTCTTTACTTACAAAATGTCCCTGTAACACCTGAATCACTTCATTAATCTGAGATAAACTGATTTCAAATCCATAAGTCTTTTTGTAGTCCTCTTTAAAATCTGCAATTCTTATATTATCTCTATAAAGCAATTGACTTAATAAAGCAAGCTCGTCCGGTCGCACCCCCGAAAGAATAGTTTTAGATAAATACTCAAGTGTTAATTTCTCTTGTTCACTTAAGTGATTTTTATATTTATCCTTTTCCATTGCCTGCATAAAGGCATAATAAGTTTTATACTCTCTAATGATTACCAACGGATCAATTTCCTGGTTCTCATAAAAATCATATAATAATGGAATTCGTCCCAAACGATTCTTCAACGAAATATAACTTTCTTTGATGAGAGATTTCATCCCCTTGATTTTATCAATCGACTTAAATATCTTGTCCTTAGAAATCTCATCAAAGTGAACCGTTGATGCACCCGGTATCGTACTGTTACCACTGATTACATATTTTCGAATTACATCGGCATTATAAGAACGATCCCCCGACAAAGCCACCGGTATCATAAAATTATTATTATAGTTTCCAATAAAATCCAAGATAACAACATATTCTTTTCCAGGTGCTTTTCTTAATCCTCTACCCAACTGCTGAATGAATATAATCGGTGACTGCGTCGGTCTAAGCATAATAACCTGATTCACTTCAACGATATCTACCCCTTCATTTAATATATCTCGAGAGAAAATATAATCTAAAGGTTGCATACTTTCTGTCGCGTCTTCTTCATTCATTGCCAGTCTTTCGAATGCTTCCTGACGCTTCTCTTCCTTATCGTCACCACTAAGAGCTATTGTTCGATATCCCAAGTGGTGTAATTCCACCCATTGTAATAAACGCAACACTAATCTGAAATTGTTCACAACGAAGTAACTCATCTTCTATAGATGAAATAACCTTTTTTCCTTCTTCCGGATTATTTGATACAAACGCTGGTTTATACGCCAAATTCGCAGCGAAAGAACCATTTATATATGCAGCACTTAATCCATTTTCTAATTCATTGATATAATTTCTACCCATTGAATTAATTCTTCCTCTCGTTTATAAATGCTTATTTAACACAAATATCCTTTTATCATTATACTCTATGCGTACAGATTTGTCATAAACAACTTGGGAAAATGATATCAGAAAAAGACAGGAATGGGCACACTGATTAATCAGTATATCTGAATTGTTTTTGCTAATTCCTTTGTTCCGGCAAAAACTTCATCCCATTCTGTTTTAAAAATCAAAATCATCTGGATCCAATCCTGCATCTTCTAACACTTCTCTTCTTTCATCTGGATCCATAAATTCCAACTCATCATAATCAAGTCCTGCCTCAGCAAATACATTGTCTTCGTCAAACTCTGCGTCTACAAAAGTATCAAGCTCATCATCGTCTTCAAAAGAACTTGTTTCATCGCTATTCATCATTTTATCCATGAACTGAAACTGTGCTGCTCTTTCGAAAAAATCCAATTTATCATCTCTGTTAAAATCAAACATCTTATCAAATCCAAACATGATTTACTCTCCCTCAAATTTCTTTATTCATTGATTTCCATTTCTAATTTCGTGAGTTTCTTTTTATTCTCCAAAAGACTCTTCTTGCTGAGACTGCAGATTGTTCCATGCTCTGTAATAAGCACCACTTTTGCTTTTGCAATATTGCCAATTTTGTCGTAGATTCTTCCAGCGCTCATAGAATCGCCAATCACAGTATAAGAACTATTTGCCACATATCCTATTTTCCCGAGTCCTTTATAGGTTACTTTGATTGCTTCCTTGTCATATTCGTTATCTGGTTCCTTCTCTAAACGAATCTTCGTACCTTTCTTCAAAAATTCTTTCCCAAAATAATGACTTGTTCCTGTCAATGTGAAATAAATCTTACTCATGATCCTTCCTCCTTTTACTCTCTCATAAGCTCAAATATTCCTCATCACTGAGAAATAAAATATACTCACTATCTACGTATCCCATGTATCCGTTCCTTATGTTGTAATAACTTATTCATCATAATGATTCCAATCTCCTAGGAACCCTCGAGTACTATATCCTTTTTTGCGACCGTTTTTATCATAGTGATTAATTCCACCAAATACTCCTTGCCGGCTAGAACCTGTCTTGTTACCATTTTGATCATAATGATTCACTCCACCGAAAATTGCTGGTCTTGTAGAGCCTATTTTGTTTCCTCTCGTATCATAATTATTCATTCCACCAAAAAAGCTTGGACGACTTTCGCCTGTCTTTCTTCCATTTGAATCATAATGGTTAATAGTACCAAAAAAACCTTTTCTACTATACCCTTCTTTTCTACTCATAATGAAATCCTCCTCTTACTCTTCCATAAACTCGAAATATTCTTGGTCGCTGGCAAATAAAATGTATTCGCCATCTACATATCCCATATATCCATTGCTTGTGTTATAACCTTTCATCTGCCAGTCCTCCTTGATTTCTTTTTCTTTTTTGATGTTATCATTTTACAATAAATAGATGTGCAAAAATCCCGACTTTCAAAGAACTTAGCTTAACTTTTTCCTCTCGTTTTTTATAGAAAAATATTTTTCATTTTCTACTGGCATTTATTAGCCGACTTTTTCAGCTACTCATTTGCAACAAAAAAGCCCATTCACAAGATCATTTACAGATCTGTGAATGAGCATTTTCATTCAAAAACTTATATTGAAGTTACCAAAGCAATCATTTCTACTAATCATTTCACAACATTCTCTGCGGGAATCGAACCCACAACTAGTAACTAGTATAACGAATATTAAATAATTGCTATATCAAACGGATGCCGCTTCCTCT
>URRQ01000084.1 GCA_900550235.1 uncultured Lachnospiraceae bacterium | reverse complement strand
GATCGTGGCGGCTTGTGTAGTCTTGTAGTGTTGGGAAAGTGTTCGAAGATGGGCGTTTTTCCAGCCCTTTGGTGGCTTTCTGGAACAGTATCTGCCGGGAAGTGTTTGAAAGTATTCGAAAAGTGCGGAATGTGAGACAAAAATACAGGCAGAAAAAGTATAAAAGCATAGAAAGAGGGAATGTGTGTAGATTTTATACGACAAAAAAGACTTTGTATATACCATAGTTTTCTGGAAAAATCAATAGTAATTTAGAAAAAAGTGTGGTAGAATGAAGCAAGCAACAAATGAGGAGAGTGAAGGAGCATGATGAACAAAGAGGTTTATTTGAAAAATGTGGCTGAGAGTTTAGCCTTATTAAGCAGGGAAGTGTCTATCTTGAATGCGGTAAATCTCTATGATATTAACATCGTTGCAGAAGATTTCTTTCCAGGATTGTTGAATCTTATCTATGGATATGAATTGAAAAATGCAAACTATTTGGAAAAAAATGCCCCGGCGATTGATTTAGTAGATCCAAAGAATCGGATAGCAGTTCAAGTCACATCGGATAATAGTAGTACAAAGATTAAGCATACGATAGAAGAATTTAATAAAAACAAAGCGTATCAGAGCTATGATAGATTGATTGTGCTGATTTTGACACAGAAGAAAAAATATTCTTCCAATTTTGATACGCAGGGACTGTTTTCGTTTGAAAAAGCCAGAGATATTTGGGATGTTGAAAAGTTGATGAAAGATGTTCGTGAGTTGGAAACAGAACAAATAAAATCAATCAGCACATATTTATCAGAAGAATTGTGTAATAAATATTATTCAGTGAAAGAAACACAGGCCAGTGAAGTGGACACGATTATCGATTTGATAGAGTATATTTCACAACACAGAAAAGTAAAGAAGCCTTGTGAGACAACGGTAGATCCGGAGTATAAGATTTATAAAAGGTTTCGAGATTTTGCAGATAGATTGATTGCGGAATATACGACACTTTACACCATTTATGGGGAAGCGTTGAAGATTGTAAATGAAACGCTGGGGATAGATGAAGCGCAAGACATTATTATTATGTTCTATCTACAGGATATCAGCGTACAATTTTTGGAAGAGGAGCATAATAATCCAATTGCTGCATTGAATAAGCTGGTTACATATTTTGAAACAAAATTAAGCAGTAATGGCAAAAAGTATGACCGTTCTGCAATAAAATTCTATCTTGTCAATGAAATGATTAAATGTAGGGTATTCCCAAACGAAAGGGGTGAGTATGATGCTGGCAAGTAGCAATGCACTGAAATCTTCTGCAATGTATATTGGTTATCTCATACTCAAAGAGATACAAAAGCAGGAATCAGAGAAGGTTTCTATTTATGATGTATCCAAAGCACTAAAAAAGGCGGGAATCACAAGTAGCAGACAGTTGATTTTGGGTCTTTCCTTTTTATATTCTGTTAATATTGTTGAATTTGAGGAGGCGAATATATGGGTAAAGAAATAAGTCGTATTCGTCTCAATCGTCTTTATTCAGAAAATAATATTTTTGAAGAGATTTCTTTTCATGACGGAGTCAATATTATATTGGGAGAGAAGTGTGATGAAAGTTCTGTGAAAGGCCGGAAAACAAATGGTGTTGGAAAGTCCATGAGCATTGAGTTTTTGGATTTTGGGTTTTTGAATGATTATGAAAAATCCAGAATAGCAAAAATCCCAAAAGAAGTGTTTCCGTTGGAAGAAAACGTAATATTGGATCTGGATATCGGAGATGAAGCTATTACTATAAAAAGAAACCGAAAACAAGCGGATCAACCGGTAATCATTAGGGAAGGAAAAACAGTATCTTTTGATAAACTTCAGGATGCAAGAGAATATCTGACTGGAATTATTTTTCCAAAGTTAAATGGAAAGAAAGTCCCTAGTTTTAGAAACTTGTTTTCAATTTTGATGCGAGATGAACGTTCGGAATTCGCGGATATCATTAAATGCCATGATTTGACCAAAAAGATTCCGGATGATTTGAGCGCACACTTGTTTTTGTTAGGATTTTCTTTGGAGGCATATAAAAATACCTTAGAAACCATTAAGGAAATTGATGCAGTTAATACGATTCTTACGAAAGACAAAAAAGAGTTGACGCAAGAAGGAAAAAAGAAAATCTCAGATGTCAAGGCAGAATTGAATGCATTGGAAGATGAGTTACAAAAATTAGAAGATGCCATCGAAAGCTTTAAAACGAATGAGACTTTTGATGCTATGGAAGCAGATCTTATTGAACTGGAGGACTTGCTGGATCAGCTGCGCAAGCGTCAAAAGGCTTTGCGGTATGATTATGAAAAAATCAGAAAAATGCCAAAGCCGGAGCAGATTGACGATAGAGAAATTGAATTGGTCTATAACCAATTTAAGAGTGAGTTGGGAAATGCGGTAGTAAAATCTTTGAATGAAGTCGTAGGGTTTAAGAACAAGATAGAGGAATTCCAAAGAACATTGGTAAACCAAAAGGCAAAAGAATTGGAAAGCCAATTGAAAAGTATTGCAGAACAGATTCGGGTACTGGATGATGCATATTCAGAGAAACTGAAAGTAATTGATAAAAAAGGAGTGCTAAAGAATCTAAAGGTAAGTTTAAAGATTTATGAGGCAAAGAAAGATTCTATTTCGCATACGAAGTTTTTGTTTGATCAATATGAAAAGAATGAGAAAAAGAAAAGAATGCTGAATTTACAAAAAACGCAGCAACTCATGGAAATTGATAGTGAGATTGAGCAAAATAAAGAAATCATCGATGACTTTATCAATACTATTTTGGAAATACATGAATCCATTATGGGAAATAAGGAATGTTCATTTAGCATTCAGACTGTTGATAAGGCACGAAGAAAAACGCCAGTTGAATTAACACTTCGTATTTATGATGACGGAAGTCATAGCGTAGACAGAACAAAAGTGTTCATTTATGATATGGCGTTATTATTTAATCAATATACCAGAGACAGGCATCCGCTGTTTTTAGTCCATGACAACATTTTCGATGTGGATCAGGATACGTTAGTTCAATGCTTGAATTATATTTACAAACAGGAAGAACAGTATCAGGATTTTCAATATATTCTCACGTTGAATCGAGATAAAATTGAAAATGAAGAACAGCGGAAATTGATTCAGATGGATATTGATGAACATCAGGTAGCTGTGTTTACGAAAGAAAAGAAATTCTTAGGACGAAATTATCAGGAAAAATAGTAGCGTATGTTAGAAGAAAAGTTTTGTTCTGAGTTTGGAGGCGTTTCATGGATTTAGGAAAATCAGCAGAAGATGTTCCAATTTTGAAAATGCGGTGTTCTATAAATGCAGATACTATGACGAAAGAGGAACTTCATCAGAAGCTGGAAACAGGATATAAAGATATTGAGAAAGGACAAGTGAGAAAAGCTTCAGAGTTTTTTAAAGAATGTCAGAGAAAGTGTGAACCCAGTGAACAGTGAAAGGATGGAAATATGCAGATTGTGATTGAAATACCGAAAGCTGTTTTATTTGATACCAAATATACGGTAGAACAGGCAACCAATTTTTCGAAGAAAGAATTTCTAGAAGAAGTAAAAGATAGGAAATAGTCTTTGACAAATCTGTTAAAAAAAGGTATGATAAAGAACGATCGCACTACAGAAACTTGTGAAGCCTGTAGTCCAGAAGGTTTCTGCGGAAACCTTTCGCTATATGTGGTAAAGCTATGATTAAATCTCACAGTAAAGCAATTAAGGATTGTGAGAAGTGATAAAAGAACGAAGCCGTAGGACCGTAAGGTATAGCTTCTGGAGGCTCCCCAGTTTATCTGG
>URRQ01000083.1 GCA_900550235.1 uncultured Lachnospiraceae bacterium | reverse complement strand
TTACCATACATCATCTTAAAAATATATAGTAGAAATTTAATTTATTCTATACTAGTGGAAGACTACTATCTGAATATGCTTCATAATTCTCATATGGTGAAGAATATCTTGTAAATAATTCATCCCAATCTATTTTCTCTTGTCCGTTACAGAAAGCTAATGTTTTTGCTGTATCGATAGAGCTTCCTCCCCCTACAGCAAGTACAAAGTCTGCTTTACTTTCCTTTAATAGTTCAAATCCCTTTTCTACCATCTCTGCCGAAGGATTTGGTGATACCTGATCAAAATGTACTATATAAATTTCACCTTGTTTCAAATAGCGTTTTACACGGTCATACAACGGCTGTAGCGGCGCATCCGGTGTGGTTACTAAAAAGCATTTTTTTCCGTATCTGGAACATATCGAAGAAATCTCTTTCAGCCTACCCTCCCCAAAATGAATTCTTGTTGGTTGACAATAATCGAACATAAAAATACCTCCTTGCTATTATACTAAAAGTATAAATAGTGTTCCAAAAAATCGCAATCACATCACCCTTCCTGATTGTTGTTACTTATTCACCTATCAATGTGGTAAGTATATAACACTTTGTTATCTGTACTTTTTGTTTCTTATTGATATACTAAAATTAAAAAGTAAAGGAGTTGTATAAAATGCTATATATCATTGACAGTGCAAATGATGACGATATTAAAAATGCATTAGATTTTGGTGCATGCGGAATTACTGCAAATCCAACTATGTATCTGAAAAACAATCAAAACTTTTATTCTTTTCTTGCAAAGTATTCTAAGCTAGAACTTCCTTTTTTAAGTGGGGAAGTCATGGGAGGCTCCCTTGAAGAAATGCTTCAGGAAGTGGATAAAATCATAGCTATCGACCCAAATATCATTATCAAATTAAACTTTTCCTCCAATGCACTTAAATTATGTAATATTCTGAAAAAAAGAGGAATCCGCACAGCTATTACCCTTATTTTTACTGTAAATCAAGCTGTTGCCGCTATTAATGCCGGTGCCAATTATCTATTCCCTTTTATTGGAAGAAGCGATGAATACGGTCTTGATGGCATGAAATTAGTTACGACAATCCAACAGATAATCATTAAGAATAACTATCCTGTTTCCGTAGTCGCAGCTTCCATAAAAAATGTCCATCAATTAGAAGTTCTAGCAGAATCTGGTGTTGATTATGCAGCGATTCCATATAATCTCTATGTAAAATCATTGGATCATCCGCTTACACAAACAAACCGGAAGGCTTTTTGTAATGATTGGGAGCAAGTAGAGAAATAGCTATTTTTTAACAACAAAAAACAACTATACAAAACACCAAGCTGTTTTGTATAGTTGTTTTTCACATATTTTCTATATGAAAACACTTCAAATTCACGTCTTGCTCATAATATAAGTCTATCTCTTAATCGAAACTGCCATTCGATGGTATGTGTGACGGATTCCACGAATCACTTTCCCATACGCAAGAATATTTTCCGGAAGAGACATGCCACCATACCCTGCATCCCCCAAATGATGTAAATCCGTACCGGTCATCTTACACATCAATGCAATATTTTTAATCGTATCTGTATCCGCTCCTTCCTGTGAAGTTCCGATTGCAGTTAATGTCATCTTGCCGAGATTGTGCGCACATACGACAAGACTACGAACATACTCTGTTGTAATACCCGGAACTGTTCCAGGCGCCGGCATCAGAATAATATCTGCTCCTGCTTTTGCAAATGCAGTGACATCTTCCTTTGTGATAATATTTTCTCCTGCTTCAGATAAAATTCCCGATGCATGCATCTTTCCTGCCACTAAGATTACCTGATCTCCTAACTCTTCTCTAAACAACTGGAGTGTTTCTGTAATTGCTTTGTTCGTAACTCCTATTCCCGGATTTCCTGTCAAAACAATCAAATCCACTCCCATCTCAATTGCTTTTTTTGCATTCTCCAAAGTAGCCACACGCCCATTCGTCAGCTTCCACATATCAATCGTATCTACAGTGCTTTCTTTCCCCTGCTCGATCGGTTCCAAGTTGATTCCAACCGGCCTTCCCGTCAATTCTTTCACTTTACGAATCACGTCTTTTTCCTCTACTTCCGGCAATCCTTGAACGACCGGCTTATTCACATCAAATATATTCAATAAGATAATATCTGCCCCCATAGAAGCAACAAACTCAGCATTTGTCACATCTCCTAGCATCGGCTGTATCGTACCGATTGTTTCACATACCAGCAGACGACCTTCACTTGCTGAAATTGCTTCCAAAAGCTCTACTTTATTCATTTTTTCAAAATCTGATGCTGTACAATCTAAAAAACGTTTCATTTCTTATCTCCTTCTCAACTAATCAAAAGTAAAGACATCCATTACTCGGTATCTTTACTTTTGTACTTCATAACTTATTATTTTTCCCATTTTGATCATTATAATACATATAATCAACCGCTTTAAACAGGTGATTATTTATCTTCTTCCCAAAGTTCTTGCCTGCCATATCCCTTTTCCATACCAATACTTTGATAATTTAACATTCGTACAATAACATTGAGCATTCCCGTTACTGTTGTAATCACAAAATATTTATTAATATCTCCTTCTCCTCGATTAACTTGAACCCATACTGCGCTTATATATAGTACAAAAATTAATATGATAAAAATTGATACAATATAATTTGTGCCTATACTATCTGAAACTACTTTCGCTGCTATCAAAGAATATAACACCATGATTGCATCTACTTCCCATAACTTTTTAACTATTTCTGTTCCTGAAAGTACTCGCATTATAATAGCCGTAATTGCAAATATAGTAAAGAGCAGCATCGTTCCATTTCTTAAAATAAGCATCGATTCACTCTTGGTAATCCATTGCAAAATAATTAATAAAATTGGAATCCAACTAAGCGCTATCAATTGAAACACAACTATTTGAATTCCCGGCTTCGCTGTCCAGACAACAGCAAAAGCACTAAAAACACTAATAATGATAACAGGCCACACCATTTTCATTAATCCGCTTTCCCCAGAAAGCATAAATCCTACAGAAAAAAATGTAATGACCGCATCTGAAAGAAATGCCCATAACAACATCCACATCATAATAACATTCATTTTTTTCTTTGTAATAATTTCCTTCGTTACATCTCCATTAATTACGTAATCCAACCGCTCAGAGAATGTAACTACTTTCTTTTCTAATTCGACACAATCCATCGTGTCAAACTGCATTCGTTCTTCAAGAATACATTTACATAATTTATCAATTTCTTTAAGACTTTCTTTTTCACGACATAATTCTGCACGTCGCTTTTCTATTACACTTGAAAGATCTTCTTCTGAATAGGTTCTGTAATTATTGTCTTTATTTCTTTTTGGATTCAATAATCCTTCCTTTTCATAAAATCGAATATTCGCACTTGTAATTCCAACTTTCTTCTCCATATCTCTAATCGTCATAATCAAGCACCTCCTTACTTCTTGATTTGATTATAGAGGTTAAAGTCTGTTTAATGTCAAGCTTTTATAGATAAAAATTGAATATAAATCAACTATCTAATATTTTCTCCAGTCGCTTTTGTGCTCCATTACAAATAAGGGTATAAAAAAACCGCCGAAAATCGACGGTTTTAAGCAGGGGATGAGAGAATCGAACTCCCACCAAAAGTTTTGGAGACTCCTATCATACCATTTGACCAATCCCCTATATATTATGAATAAAGCACTTGGTAAACCCAAATGCTTTATAATCATGTACCTTCAAAACCACATACAAGAAATCTTCATCCTTTACCCTTAAACCGTCTTGGTTATGCCCTCGACCGATTAGTAACAGT
>URRQ01000082.1 GCA_900550235.1 uncultured Lachnospiraceae bacterium | reverse complement strand
TCCATATTTTCTGGCGTTTGTCCTAAAAACGTCACAAAACCATATCTCTGAATCACCCCACATATCCAGAAATGGCTTAAAATCAACACTTTCCAGACTTCACGGTATGAATATATTGCTTTTTTCATAATTACGCAATGATAGAGTTCAACTTGTTTTATCTTATAGAAAATTAAGCTCATCCACTCTAGTGAAGGGAAATCCCTGATTGTGATGGAACATGCCGACCGATACTATGAAACCGGTTTTTCTTTTTCGTTTATTTACTTATAATCCTTTTACAAACGCAACTGCATTTTTTATATCTTCTTCATCTGGATGCCCTTTTGCAATTCCACCAACCAGTTTAAATGGGCCAAATGTGTCATAGCCCTTGCACCCGAATTTTCCTATCACTTTAGAACGCTTTTTATCCAAAATCTGCTCTATGGATTTATAATTGGCACTTCCACCATAAGTACAGATCAGAAATACCTTTTTGTCGTCCGGTAGATTCTTCTCTGCAAATCCCAATATCGACTGATGAAATTTTGAAAAATATATTCCTGATGCAAACCCAATCATATCATAACTGCTCAGATCTGCATCTGGTTGTTTTACAGCATCAATCAAATCGACCTGGCACGTTTCTGCTATGCCCTTTACTAATTTTTCTGTATTTCCATGATGTACCGATGCATATACGATTGCTTTTCTCATTTGTTTTCCTTTCTGCCTGCGCCATCAATCAGGTCATAACTCATGTCCAAAAAGTCCAGTATCTTTGCTTTACTGACCGAACCATCCAGTAAAATCGTGATCCAGTGCTGCTTGTTCATATGGTATCCAGGTAAAAATCCATGCGTCTGAATAATCATATTCGTCATGTCCGGATCACACTTTACATCCATGATATCAACCGGATCTTTTCCTTCTAATCCCAGTTTTGATTTTTCAATAGTCATGATCACTGCATACCATTTTCCGTTTTTATGTCGGAGTACTGCACTGTCTGGCGATTTACTCCATAAATATTCTGGGACTGTTCCGTACTGTTTCTGCACATATTTAAAGATTTCTTCCGTCTTCACAATCTATTCAACTCCTGACGTTTCTGATATCCTACCTATAATCATACCACATTTTCGGATTCCGAACTACCTGCCAAATCCTTTTGCATTTTCCCGTTTTTCCTATCCTCATATGCCAGTTCAGCAAGAATATGTTCTATTCAGCTTCAGGAAAGAGACCAGGCCAAAGAAAAAACGATAAATTAATTCGCACTGGGTAATTTTCTATGTTTCAAATTGATCTAAACCATACACACAACGCTTAATTCCACCATGATCCGCCCTGTTCCCGGAGGTATGGAATACTTTCCTTAAAACTCTTTGCAGAATTTTTGATAAATTTCCTTTTTTTGCTTGCAAAAGAGCAATTCATCTGTTAAAATGGTGACTGTTGATAAAAGGAGGTGCTATTCATGGCTAAATGTGCAATCTGCGATAAAGGAGCTCATTTCGGAAACAATGTGAGTCATTCCCATAGAAGATCCAA
The DNA here is from genome assembly GCA_900550235.1 of uncultured Lachnospiraceae bacterium. Classification (GTDB taxonomy): domain Bacteria; phylum Bacillota; class Clostridia; order Lachnospirales; family Lachnospiraceae; genus Faecalimonas. Next base: position 2,567 of record URRQ01000082.1, on the reverse strand, counting down.
CAAAATGTGGAAATCTAACGTTAAATCCGTCAGAGTAAAAACAACTGCCGGCGGAGCAAAGAAAATGTATGTATGTACTTCTTGTTTAAGATCCGGAAAAGTTGAAAGAGCGTAAGTAATATCGTATGCCCCCGTAAAATGCGGGGGCTGTTTTTTATTTCTAAATATTATTATAAATAAACGGAAAGCCTGCTAACCGCACACTTTCCGTTTATCTGCAAAACATATGATATCCGCATAGCAGACATACCACTGCGATCGAGATCACAATAAAATTCTCAGTGATAAGAATTCCAAGAACCATTCCTACTCCGATAAAGAACAACATAAAACCTGTTAGCTTTCCCACTCCTGTCTGCTCATTTCTTTTTTGTTACAGTATATGCACAAAAGCAGGACAGAATACTTATCATCACAAAATCTTATACAGACTTCTTCACAGATAAGATATCCTTAATCTTCTTTCTCATCGGCGCTCTCATCTCCACCTGCACCTGGGACAAAACGATTCACAAAGTCGGGAACCATATCCAGAACTTTTGTCAATCCATCCTGATTCTTAACGTTTACAAGCTTGGTGGTTCCATTCTGGATCACAAGTACTGCACAAGGCGTCATCTTTCCGGCCAGACCGCCGCCACCGTTATTTTTTTTATCTCCTTCAAATGCTCCTGCACCTACACCAAAAGATACATCTACCAGGGGAAGAATGATCGTATCACCTACATGAATGGCATCCCCTACAACAGTTTTGGCCGATACAAAGCCATCCATTCCTTTAAATAATGAATTCACGGTATCCTTGAAATTATTCTCTTTCTCCATGATTGACCTCCTTATGTCTCCATCGGTGGATGACGTATTTGATATTTTTATTAAAATAAAGCTCTATTGCTATCTTTATAAGTACAACTCCATAAATCCGGCCTTTCAGAAAGATTTCGCCTTCCAGAATATTTTCACCATCAAAAAGCGGATTTACCATTATTTTATTTTTGTGGAAAGGAATTGTCATTCCCAGCAGCGCCAGTACCGTACCTGTGACAGCCGGATCCTCACTTCCAAAAGTAATCTTTCCGGTGATTCTGGTTGGCAACACATGATGTATCAGTTTTTTTCCATCTTCCCATAAGAAAGAAATCGCAGCTCTGGTCCGTGGATGGTCAATAAATTCCCTCCACCAGTTTATCTTATCACAGAATTTTCTGATTGTTAATGCGAATTTCTGGATTTTTTTAAGAATTCTGGATGGTACCCTCAGAGCATTTCGCACTACTGTCAAAAATTTTCCAAGTACTGATTTTATTCTGCCCGCTATTTTAAGAATTAAATCTTTTATTCTTTTTCTGTTTTTATTCTCTGTTTCTTTGTGCTCCGAAACTGAAGTATCTATTTCTTTCGATATCCCATCTTCCCGCCTGTAATCTCTTTCATCACATGCATCCGTCTGTTCCGGCAAAATTTCTGAAATTTTATCCTCCGGTTCTTTTTCCAACAGATCCGGCGTATATCTGTGCCCTTCAATCTCCTCCACTTCAACAGGAGTTGTGTCTTCTTTTATAATAACGGAAGTTTCTTCTTTTTCTTCACTATTATATGATCTGGAATATTTTTCCTGTTCTGTCTGCTTCTTCTGAACAGAAGGATCTTTTTTGCTGGTATCAGTTTTTGTTTTTTTCTTCTTTCCGGAAAGTTTTTGTTTCAATCTGGATAGTGGAACTCCAAAAACACATATTTTTGTTTGAATTTTCCCTTCTTCCCAGAAAGCACGAGCCGAAATAATATGGAGCAGCCAGCTTACCTCGCCCGAGGCTCTTATTTCCCTGATTCCCTCCGTTCGCTTTTTTTCTGCACTTGCTCGGTATCTGACCGGGCAAAAAAGGATCAGGAGCAAAAGCAGAAGAACCAGTCCGATGAGTATCCCCAGAAGGATCAATATCCATTTTAGTATCAGCCATAATATATGCAGCATTCATTCACCTGTTTTTCAGATATTCTTTTATTTTAAAATCACCGGTTTCCGTATATACCTGTTCTATAATATCCTGTACCATCCGTATCGCTCCATCTTTACCTTTAGCCATTCCGATGATCAACGGACAGATTGCTCTGGCACCGCGCTGTACCAGCATACTGGAGGGAAGAATCTCCAGTATATTCCCTGGATTATCTGACAGCGTAACAACATAAATATCCGGTACAAATTTCCCGGCAGTGATCCGTGCTCTTGCTCTGGTAGGATTCTTTATATCATCTCCAATATAATAATCTTTCATCCATTTTAGCACTTTACGACCACCTCCGCTTCTTTAATGTCAAACAGGGCTGCGTAAACACACAGCCCTGTCTTTGTTTTTAGAAATACTTCTGCTGTTTCGCCCAGACGCCCTCACTACGCATCTCCAGATACTCCTGATAAGCCTGCTCCACAATATGCTTCTCATTGGAAAAACGAAGAAGATGATAAATCTCGTGAAACTTGTAATATCCGGAATCTACAAAATATTCCTCGCGCTGGGGTTTGCTATGATAATTATCAGCTATCATGAGATACCAGTGTACCTCTT
>URRQ01000081.1 GCA_900550235.1 uncultured Lachnospiraceae bacterium | reverse complement strand
TCCAGACCTGTACCTCCCGGAAGAGACAGAGTATCCGATTGGAAAGTATGGAATGTTGAGAAAGTCATACTTGCAGGAGCATCGGAAGGGATTATGTCTGGAGTTGGTACTTGCCGGGAAGTTAAATGAGCATCTGCATCAGATTGATGAAGCGTGTAATCAGATGATGGACAGACTGATAGAGCAGATGAAAGAAGCGCATGGAGTGACGGAAGAACTGAAGATGCAGAATCAGATGGCATGGGTTGGGAGAATGAATAATATCCGGGCTTGTGCGGAGGAGATTGTATATAAGATCATTTTGTATAGATAGATTCGACTGAGCATTCTATGATATTTTATTGAATGCATCAAAAGAAAGTGAGGTACGAAATGATAAACAAATATGGATATGTTCGGGTAAGCACAAGGCAGAGGAATGAGGCGTAGCGGTGGCTACGGCGATTGACGACAACGCCGCATATGAAAAATCAGATAAGTCAATATAGCGTTTACTTAATATTCGCTGTACTAGTGTGGACTTATTATTTGGGTATATACAAAAAGCCTATATTTACTGTATAATAAATTAGGAAGATTTTTAATATTAATATGGGGCGATATAATGGAAATAGAAAATAGATATGTGGTGCTGGATGTAGAAACGAACGGGCTTTCTTCATTGAGAGATGATTTATTATCTATATCAATTTATAAACCAGATGATGGGAAAATGTATGATCGTTTTTTACCTTTGGAATTAGCTAAGAAAGTGTTTACAACACATATCAATGGTATTACAAAGGATGACTTAAAGGGAACTACACCTTTGAAGCAAAAAGAAGTTAACGAATTGATACAAACATTTGAATTGGATAAAAGGGTAATATTGACATTTGGTAGTCTTGATGAAAAATTTATAAAGAATTATTTTAGACGAAAAAATTTGTATGGATTTGAAAAAATGTCTTTTTATAATTTTAAGAAAGATATAATATCATCACGATTTTCAGGAGGGAATGTTACAAAAGACAATTTGTGTAATCTTTTTGGTATTAAGAATGTACAAGAAGTACATACTGGTGCAAATGACTGTGTTTTAGAGTGGAAATTATTTAAAAAAATCAATGGAAAAAAACTGCTTATAACTGATGATAACGTATTCGAAATGAATAATGATTACATAATCCCTGTTAGTTACTTAAGTAGTCATCCAAATTTAAAATCATACATAGGAGAGTTGCCGAATATCTTATTTGAGCAAAAGATAATTAAAGAATTCGAAGTCCATAGTGAAAAAATAAAAAAATTTCCGACTAATTTTAATGGTATGACAGTGGAACATTTAATCAATACGCAACTACATGTTAAGAAAATTGATTCACGGTCGTTTTTGTATGCTAATAAAAGCAAATTGAAATATATCGGAGTGTTGCCATCTGCGTATGATATAGTGCCGATGAGTTTTAATAAGGATGGGACTATTACTGCGGTAAGAAAGCAAGACAAACGGATGGAACAAGAAATAAATAGTTTCATACAGGCTATTAAAAAGGAAATACAACCTATGATTCAATTTATTGCAGAGGATATTTTTCATGGACAGGATATTGCATCGCAAGAATTAGTGGTTCATCCTGAAAATAAGATTTTAGCATTGTGTGATCTTTCTACGCCAGACACGGTAATGGAGATTAAAACAAATTATACGATGAACATTTATAATATTAAAGAACAATTGTATTATGAATCAAAGGGACGAGAATGTTATTTGCTACAGACAGATTGGAGTTCAATGCCAGATTGTTTGAAATTTGTAATTTCAAAAGTGACTTTTTCAATAGGAGAATCTAAAAGAATACGATCTTTAGAAAACAGGTGGAAAGAATTCCAAAATAAAATTAAAAATGAAAATATTGTAGTTACAAGGTATGTGAATAGCAATACAAAGGTGAATTTGAAATGTAAATTATGTGAGCATGAATGGGAAGCTTCATGTTCAGCGATTATTAAAAATCCGGTTTGTCCATTTTGTAATCCGATAGTAAAACATATTGCTAAAGATACTAATAAAGTAAGTGAAGAGGAAAGAACACGTTTAAGAAAAATAAAATATTATAGCAAAGTTATGGAGGTAAGCAACGGAAAGCTAAAAGCACATAACTATACAGGTTCTAAGAATTTGGTAGATGCGGAATGTGTTGTGTGCGGTTATAAGTGGACAACAAGAGCAGATCATTTACTTAGTAGAGCATATTGCCCTATTTGTAGAAAAAGAAAAGTTAGATAAGGCGGTGTAGTTGTGAGAACAAAATTGGTATATTCAAGTATTGAAGATTCGCTGGGGTATGGAGTTGGCTCAGGTGATACTGAAAGGTATGAATATGAATGTCCATGTGGTAGTGGAAGAACATGATAATATACCTGGATTTCGTGACCACGATGTATATATTTCTTGTGAGAAATGTAAGCGAAAGTATATTTTAGATATCAGTAAAGGTATAAGAAACTGGGAACTTGTAGAAAAATAATATTTTATAAACAAAATGAGATGGAATTAATGTTGATATACATAGGAGATGATACATAATAAATGAAGAAGAGGATTGTATTAGTGCTAAGTGTTTTGTTGGTAATATCACTTATAGGAAATGTAGTGTTATTAATGAAACTAAGTGATAAAAACAGCAATAGTGAATTAGAGAGTGTATATGATTTAAATAATGTTCCAGATGAACTAATTGGAATCTGGGAAGCTAAGGCAGGAAGAAAAGTGGAAATTTTTGAAGATGGCAAAGTATACTGGACATATAATGCATCTGGTGCAATATATACAGGGTATATAGGGGAAATTAACGGATACTCTATCGTGTTATCTCAAGAATATGAAGGAAATGGGCAGGGAAATTATCAATCGATGTCAGAAGTGTCAGAAGAAGAATTACAAAATACGTATATCATTTATGATATTACGATGCATGGAGAGGAAGCGTTTTCTGCACAAAATGTAGATTCTAGAGAATACGCATGGTCATTTATAAAAAGCAAGTAAAATGAGTGAAAAATGAAATTAAATCAACATTTTTACAAAGAGATGTTTGCTCCAGTAGCATGTTTATGTTATGCTATTTTTATGGCAACAATTTGGCAACAGAAAATCAGCAAGCTAAAATAATATATGCAATTGAGATAAAATATCGGCAGAAAAGATATAAAACTTAAACAAAAATATTTAAGAATAACTATGAACTTGCCGAGTTTGAATAATTTTGTGCCAACAGCATATAATTTTACTGGATAGTTCTATTGACTTTCCTTTTTGTGCTTGTTAATATATTAGTATAAAGAAAGTTTACCACTGACCGATATGTGGTATATAAATGGTCGGGTTGAAAGTTTAGTCCTTCGCCGAAAGGCGAGGGACTTTTTCCATATCTCTGCAGAAAGAATGGAACAAATGAAAAAAACAGGATTTTATATTATAAAGGACAAGTTTTTGAAGATATGCCTGATCCGTATCTTAAGGGGAATAAGGGAGGCAATAGACCACATTATTATTGTTTTGAAGATAATGCTACGGGAATTTATTGGATGATATCGCTTTTTAGCAGAATAGATAAGTTTCGGAAAATAATAGAGAAAAAGGAACAATCAGGGAAACCTTGCGATATTCTACATATTGTGAAATTGGACGATAGTCGAGAAAGTGTATTTTTAATACAAGATATGTTTTCAATTACAGCGGAATACATAGAACGTGAATATACAATTGCTGGAAATCATTTGATGCTGACCAGTGAACATACGGCAAAGGTAATTGAACAGAAAGCAAGAAAAGTGTTGGGAATGTTAAAGCGCGGTGTAAAGTTCATGCCTACACAACCGGATGTGCTATCAATATTAGAGAAATTAAAGCAGAAAGAATAGCATTTCATGGCTCTATTTGGGCTCTAATAATTTGGTACGAGAAAATAGCAGATAAAATTCAGAGAATACGAATCTCCCGCAGAAGTTCAAAGCATTAAAAATACTGATTTCTCCGGAGATTCGTATTTTAAGATTTTACTCCAAAATTTTACCGTCCAGCGAAAGGGTAACGATCTGCCAGGGAATGAATTTTCCGCTTGCCTGCAATGCTTTTTTGGCAG
>URRQ01000080.1 GCA_900550235.1 uncultured Lachnospiraceae bacterium | reverse complement strand
TCAGTCAAGACATGATGAACTTCAAAAACTAGACACCCTTATCAAATCACGATTTGTGGAAATGTTTGGTGATCCAATCGGCAATAGTATGGGGTTGAGGACAATACCGCTTGGTGCTGCATGCTATCTTAAAGCTGGAATTACTACATCAGCAGATGCGATTCATGAGTATAGCACAGATTATTCTATCCCTTGCTATGGTGGAAATGGCATTCGAGGATATGTAAAAGAAGCGACACAGTGCGGTTGTTATCCAATTATCGGACGGCAAGGGGCATTGTGTGGCAATATTCAACTTGCAATGGGAGAGTTTCATGCAACAGAGCATGCAGTTTTGGTAACGCCACTTATCGAGATAAATGTGGTATGGCTTTTTCATTTGCTGAAATTGATGGATCTTTATCGCTTTCATACTGGAGCAGCACAACCTGGTCTTGCTGTTAAAACACTAAATACAGTAGATATTCCCATAGCTGATATTGTCGAACAAGACAGGTTCGCAACCTTCGTCCGCTCAATCGACAAATTAAAAGCTACAATCCAGAAATCCATAGATGAAGCGCAAACCTTATTTGATAGCTTAATGCAGGAGTATTTTGGGTAGAAGGAAGGAAAGTATGAGAGAGACAGGAATCAAGCCAATAGTAATAGAAGAAATATGCGATTTTGCCAGAAAATACAATGTGAAAAAAGTAATTCTGTTTGGTTCAAGAGCAAGAGGAAATTTTAAAGAAAAAAGTGATATAGACCTAGCGGTACAGGGGGGCGATTTTATCCGCTTTATGTTGGACGTGAATGAGGAAACAAGTACCCTTTTGAGTTTTGATATTATCAATCTGGACGAAGAAATAATGAGTGAATTAAGGAAATCCATTGAAAAGGAAGGAAAAGTAATCTATGAAGAAGTTTGAGCATTTTAAATCGAATCTGAAAGTACTTATTACAGCAGAAAATGAAGATTTATCCAACGAATTTATTGTAGGTGGAATTATTGATAAATTTTTTGTTCAATTTGAGCTGGGGTGGAAAGTATTAAAAGAATTGCTGAGCTATGAAGGCCATTCTATTTCCGCAACAGGTTCTCCAAAAATGATTTTAAAGACGGCATTTACGATTTTTGATTTCATAGACGAGGATATTTGGCTCGGAATGCTGAAAAACAGAAACGACTTAACACATATTTATGATGCACTGGCAGCGAAAAGATTAGTTGGGGTGATTTTAAAAGACTATATTCCTGCGTTTGTAAAAATGCAGACGGGTATTGAAGAGTATTACGGAAAGGAATTAGAAAACATATAAAATCAATGTATCTTTCCCGGAGTTTTGCTATACTCCTATAAAAAGGAGTTTTGAGAGATGAAGGGTCAGATCAGTAATATTTTAAATGCAATGTCAGAATTTTTGAATGTGAAACAGATGAAAAAATTACAGCAGGTTTTGATCCTGCATTTAGACGAGGCGAGACAGGAAACGGAAAACATTTCAAATGAACAGTATTTAGAGATGTTTTTAAATGCAAAACAGATAGAAGGCTGTTCTTCCAGAACGATTCAATATTATCGAATGACTGCGGAACATCTGTTAAAATGTGTTAAGATTCCCATTCGGCAAATAAGTACCGAAGATATAAGAAAGTATTTAATAGATTACCAGAAAATTAATGGCTGCAGTAAGGTAACGCTTGATAATGTGCGAAGAAATCTTTCGAGCTTTTTTTCGTGGCTGGAGGAAGAAGACCACATTTTAAAAAGTCCGGTAAAACGGATTCATAAAATCAAAACAAAAACGGTTGTAAAAGAAGTCATATCGGACGAAAGTATAGAGATTCTTCGAGATAATTGTGAAGAAAAAAGGGATTTGGCAATTATTGATTTACTGTTTTCTACGGGAATGAGAGTTGGAGAACTGGTGAATCTTGATATTGCAGATATTGATTTTAATGAACGGGAATGTGTTGTTTATGGAAAGGGAGACAAGGAGCGGAGAGTATATTTTGATGCAAAGGCAAAGTTACATTTACAAAATTATTTAAAATGTCGGCATGACAATAATCCGGCATTGTTTGTGACGTTAAATCAGCCGAATAAAAGGCTGAAAATAAGCGGAGTAGAAATCCGATTAAGAATGCTGGGCAGAAGCCTTGATTTGGAGCGTATTCACCCGCATAAGTTCAGAAGAACAATGGCTACAAGAGCGATTGATAAAGGAATGCCTATAGAACAGGTGCAAAAATTACTGGGACATCAGCAGATTGACACTACCATGCAGTATGCAATGGTAAATCAGAGCAATGTAAAATCATCTCATAGAAAGTTTATTGCTTAGTGCAAATTTTCAGGTCTTCGGATTTGGCGGGAGATTTGAAATGACTAGATTAATAGAGATTACAGGTAAAGCTCTTTCGGGCGAGTGGGGAACAGACGACACGAATGGAAATGGCATTCCTGTTTTACGAACAACTAATTTTACGAATGAAGGAATTGTGGATTATGAAGTGGTAGTAACTCGCTGTATAGAGAAAAAGAATATTGCGGAAAAATATCTTAGAAAAGGAGATATTATTATCGAGAAATCTGGAGGATCAGATAAACAGCCAGTAGGACGGGTGGTCTACTTTGATGGAGCTGAAAATACTTATTTATTTAACAATTTTACTGGAGTGTTAAGAGTAAAAGATCAAGAGAAATGGTTTCCTAAATATATTTTTTATTCACTTTATAGAAATTATAAAAAGGGAGGCACAAGGATATACGAAAATAAAACAACGGGACTTCATAATCTTAAAGTAGATGATTATATTTCTAGGTATGAAATTGTCAAGGTAAGTTACCAAGTTCAACAAGATATATGTGTAGTGCTAGATAAAATTCAGAGAATATTGAAGAAAAGAGAAAGACAAATAAAGCAATTAGATATTTTGATTAAATCACGATTTGTTGCTTACATTATACTCTATCAACCTAAAGAATGGAAGATTTTTTCTTGCCTCCCAAAGCAAAAGCACCTGTCATTTTCAAAACGAAAACAGCAAGTGCCTTAAAGTTCCATATCCAATTTTGGGTGCAAAAAAGCAGGAGACCTTTTCAGATTTCCTGCTTAATAACGCTGTGAAGATTTAATTGTGGTTGGGCTGCCAGTTATGCAAATTCCTTTGCCATTTTCTTCTCGTAGCCTTTTTATAAGATTAACGGGAGTTTCATTGACAAAACGGATTTTATCGGAAGAAGTTTTTTTGTTTATATTGCTTATAATTCCTGTGCTTATGCGGATAATTAGATTTTTACTCTTTTTAGTTGAAAATACTACTTTATTCTTGCAATAATATCACTTTTTTATGATGTCCAAAATACAACAATACAGCAAATTTCTCTTCTCCATAATTAATTTTGTTTCTTCTATAATCACTAACAAGTTCGCCTTCAAAAAATTCATTTTCAATTACATATGCCCCTTTAGTTTTTCCTCCTTTGCATTTCTCGATATATACCATTGATTTATACCAGCAGTATCTTTTTCCTTGTATATATCCTTCAATTTCATAACAAAGCAGCCATAATCCTCTACATATAGAATACACTAAAACTATAATGGATATTATTTTAATTATATTTTCAAATAAATCATTTTTTTTAATCTGAAAAATAATTATCAGCAAAGATATCAATATCGGTACTGCTAAAATGTCTATAAAAATTTGTTGTTTTATTTCTTTTAACCATTGCTTTAAATATTTTGTCTTTTCTGGTGGATTCAATAATATAGATGAATTCTCATACAATCTCTCTCTAATACTTTCTGTCATAGTACATCTCCTCCTATTTTTAATTGAAAATAACGAAGTGAAATCATTTTATCCTGCTGTAACTGGTCCTCTACCCTCGCGTGAAAGTACAGCCATATCCATGTGCATAACTGCCAAAAGAACCCATTCAATTTCTAATTCCGAATCTATTTTTTCAATTGCATACATAGAAGTGTTAGAAATTTTTTCGATTTTTGCAACACATTGATGTGTTATATTCTCGATAATTGAGCTGTAGTTATTTGCTCATTCACAAATTCTGTTTGAACAAAATCGCTGCGCGATGGCCTGCCAAGGCTGTGGCATAGCGATTTTCTGTTTTCTATAATAAAAAACAGTGGAAAGCAAGTCCTAAAAGTAGTATTGTTAAATCACCACAAAATAAC
>URRQ01000079.1 GCA_900550235.1 uncultured Lachnospiraceae bacterium | reverse complement strand
ATGTGGATGCAGAGCTGCTTGCAAAAGTATTGGCAAATCCGGAAATGAAAGCACTGCTGGCATCATTGGCGAAGGCAATGAAGTAATGAAAAATAGTGAAAAAATAGTGAAATATTAGTGGTGTGATTTATACTAAAAAATGTGCAAATACATAAAAATAGGGAGTCAAGGGTTGGTTTAGGGTTTGTCTGAATAAACGAGAGATACGTTAAAAACAAATGAAACAAAATCATAGAAAACGAATAAAAAATTCGGAAACAGAGAAAAATATTGAAGAAATTAATGCTTTGTGGTATCGTTATAGCATAACATATAGTGTGGATGATGGTTGTAAGGAGAAGAATAAAGATGAGAAGGACGATTGTTCGTTTGTCATCGTTGCAGTTGACAAATATTAAAAATGTAAAAAAAGGCACTATATATATGCCGAATACTGTAAATAAAATTCTATCAGCGGATAAAGCGGAAATACTTGGGATTTATGGTCAAAATGGTTCGGGAAAAACAGCAATTGTTGATGCCTTGTATTTTTTACAAAAAGTAATGATAGGGGTCGATCTGGATCAGTCATTAGAAGATTACATGGACATGGATTCCGATACTGCTGAAATTTTTGCAGATTTCAATATTTTTATGGACGGTATTGTGTTTGAAATAGGATACAGATTAAGTCTTAGCAGAGAAGAAAAAGAAGTTATTATCAGTCGGGAAACATTGAGCGCTGCAAAGAATGAAAATGGAATCAGAACAAATAAGACTGTATTTATGGATTACCAAAGAGATCAAGCGAATGTCATTTTTAAACCACAGAAAAGACTGGATGAAATACTGGAAGAAAATAAAGAAATAAAAACAGATTTGATTGTAGCGCGTAAAATGGCAGAAAAAAGTAATTGCTCTTATATTTTTGGTGAAAGCAGTCGGGAAATATTCTGCAGAGAATATAAAAATGGATTTCAACAATTCTCGGTTATTATTTCTTCTCTGTTTGAATTTGCATTGAAAGATTTATTTGTGATTCGCAATACACATTCAGGAGTGATTTCTGCTAATTTTGTTTTACCGATGGCTTTTCGGATTGAAAATGATAATATTGGAGCAAAAGGGGATTTTGCAGTTTCTTTGACAGAACCAATTCTGGTGGATGAGGAGAGAAAAAATCTGTTAGAGACAATTGTTGAACAGATCAATATTGTGTTATACACAATCATTCCGGGATTGCAGGTAACGATTAAAAATTACGGGAAACAGTCATTGGATAATGGAGAAGAAGGATGGAAGCTGGAACTAATGTCAAAGAGAGAGGGTATGAAAGAGATTCCGATTAGAATAGAGTCGGAAGGAATTATTAAAATCATTTCTATTCTGAATGCACTCATACAGGCATTTGGAAATCCTTCGATTTGCCTTGTGATTGACGAGCTTGATTCTGGAATTTTTGAATATATGTTGGGAGAGCTGCTTGATATTTTCAAAAAGAGTGCAAAAGGACAATTGATCTTCACTTCACATAATCTTCGGGCACTTGAAATGATTGATAAGGAAAGCATTATGTTCTCTACTACGAATCCAGATAATCGTTATATCCATATGAAGAACGTAAGGGAAAGCAACAACCTTCGCAATATGTATATCAGAAGCATTACATTGGGCGGTCAATCAGAACAAATTTATGAAGAAACCGATAGTTTGAAAATTGCCAGAGCATTTAGAAAAGCAGGGCGGGGTGTTCGCGGTGAATGAGAAAAAAATAATTGCAGTTATTGTAGAAGGACCGAGTGATGAAGCTGCATTATATATTTGAAACAGCAGTTTTTATCCAACTATTGAAAGTTTCATCCAGAATGGGGTGTAATATGGACGAAAGAATAAAGGAATGGATGATAACCCTTATGAAAGAACTGGTACCGATTGCCGGAGAATTTGTCTAACGGAGGAGATTACTATGTTAAAAATATATTTAGGGAATATGGAGAATGCGATTTATCATCCTCCGACTTATTTCGATAATCGATATCAGGATGAACGGATTACAAACGAATTATCAATCAGAATGATTAAAGCTGTAGATAAGTCAGATGTGATAAGTTCTCATCTGATACAAAGTCCGGTATTAGGACCGATTTCCATAAAAGAACTGTCAGGTTCTGTAAAGACATTGATGCTGATGGCATTTGACCAATCTGGAAACGTGTTTAATGCGTCTGTATGTGGAGATGATTGTGCAAAATGGATTTTGTCTATAGCAAAGACAAAAGATTTAACAATAAATTTGAGACATATTATGGATTTTGGAAATGAGGATTTTGAAATAGAAATTCTCAATACAGGTGATATTATTCATAATATGTTGGAATATGTTGATATTGCTGGAGAGTATGTTTAAATCAGGTAAATGCCTGAAAAACACTAAAAACACTAAATACACTTATATTTTTGGGTGCCAATATGTTTAATATACCACAGGGATTATTATGGAATGGGTTTAGTGACAGATATCTTAGTGAGGAAAGAAATCGGCGGTCATAAAAATTTTTTCAAGAGTACTTGAAAAAAGATTGATATCTGATAGAATGTAATTAGAGATATATGCAATATTCTTACGATATTGCATATACTAGATTAGAATGATGTAATCATTTCGGAGAGCTCCTGCCGTTTAAGTGGAGGGTTTAACAACCGGAGAGTTCCTGCCGTTTAAGTGGAAGGTTTAACAACCGGAGAGCTCCTGCCGTTTAAGTGGAGAGTTTAACAACAAGAGGCATCCATGGATGCTTCTTTTTTTTAGAAAGGACAAATTAATTATGCGATTATATAGCATTTCAGATGAATACATTAACTATATTAGAAAGAAATTTCCAAGAGTATATTCAAATAAGGAAGATACACGTATACATACAAGAAAGTATTTGGGAGCTGTTATTGAGATAGAAACACATAAATATTACATACCGCTATCTTCTCCGAAGGATAAGCACGATTATATCATGGTGGGCGGAAAGAAAACTATTCGAAAAGATTCTCTTATTGTTATGAGAATAGTAGCAGGTACTGGGGAGAAAAAGGAATTGAAGGGTACATTACAGATTGGAACAATGATACCAGTTCCAGACGAAGCACTTGAACTCTACGATGTGGGAAATGAACCAGATAAGGCATACAAGGATCTTATCAACGAAGAGATCATTTATATTCGTAAAAACGAGAAGAAGATAATAAAGAATGCGAGAGTACTTTATAGTAAAAGAAAATCGGGTGATGAAAATAGGGTGGTACAGAGTTGCCTTGATTTTGTAGCATTAGAAAAAGAATGTGATAATTGGAAAAGTAGTTCGTATGGAGGTTGATTATGAGCGAAATATTATTGTATCATGGGAGCAAAGTTGAAGTTGGAACATGTTGATAGTGCAGGAGAGTATGTTTAGATCAGGAAAATACCTGAAAAGTCTTAATGAAAATCACAATATACGTAAAAAAGGAAGGGATTTTTATGCTGAATATTTATTATGGTGATATGAAAGAAGCTGTATATAATACATCGGCTTATTTTAAATATGATTATGAAGACAGTTGGATTGTAGATCCTTTTGTGAAAGAAATGATTCAGGATGTAGATAAGTCAACAGTTTTGGATAGTGGAGTGATAGATAGTCCAGTTTTGGGAAAGATTCCGCCAACTGGGTTATCTGGTGGAGTGAAAACGCTAATCCTTTTTAAGTTTAATAAAGATAAAATTTTCAATGCATCAACTTGTGGAGATAACTGTGCGAAATGGCTGCTTAAAATTGCAGAATCGGAAGACAGGACGGTAAATCTGCGGCATTTGATGGATTTTGGTAAGGAGCCTTTTACGATCCGTATTTTGAATACCAACGAAATTGTTCACTCTATGAAAGAACTGGTACCGATTGCGGGAGAATTTGTCTAATGGAGGAGTGGTACGATGAGAGGGAAACATAGGGTTATTGTATCAACAAAACGTTTAAAATATGATTTTGAACTACGGAGAAATCTGACGATTATTCGCGGTGATAGCGCTACGGGAAAAACTACTCTTGTAGACATGATTCAGGAATATGTGAACAATCCGACAGGAAGTCCGGTAGATCTGATATGCGATAAAAAATGTTATGTGCTGGAAGGCACTTTGTGGAAAGGACAGCTGGCGGAGATTACTGACAGTATCGTATTTATTGATGAGGGAAATGATTTTATTAAGACCGAGGAGTTTGCCGGAGAAATTCAGAAAACAGATAATTATTATGTGATTGTAACGAGAGAATCCTTGCCAACTTTACCATATAGTGTGGAAGAAATTTATGGGATCCGGACATCCGGGAAGTATGGAACATTGAAGCAAAGTTACCATGAATTTTATCGGATATATGGTACGCTTACACATGAGAAAGATGTAACACCTGAATTGCTAATAACAGAAGACAGTAATTCTGGATATCAGTTTTTCAATCATGTGTGTCGCGAAAATCATTTGCGATGTGAAACTATGAATGGGAAATCCAATGTATTTCATTATTTGAGAGAGCATAAAAGTGAGAGAATGCTTGTCATTGCGGATGGCGCTGCTTTTGGATCAGAAATTGACCGGGTATTAAGGTTAATAGAAGGATGCGAAAATGTGGCATTGTATTTACCGGAGTCTTTTGAGTGGCTGATTTTATCTGCCGGAATTCTGAAAAATAATCATGTACTTGAAATATTGGATGCTCCATATGATTATGTAGAAAGTGAAGCTTTTTTCAGTTGGGAAAGATTCTTTACAGCAGTTTTGATTGATGAAACGAAAGATACATATCTTGCATATATGAAAAAGAGATTAAATCCGGCATATCTACAGGAT
>URRQ01000078.1 GCA_900550235.1 uncultured Lachnospiraceae bacterium | reverse complement strand
TGCAGTTGAAGGAAAAGGCAGAGGAACAAAATATATCATTAAGTGATTGAGAACAGATCACCGTCAGCATCGGACGGACCATTGCTCCCATGGCCGTCACAAAGCGTCCGAAGCATAAGACATAGTTTTCTTTTCTAAGACCTTTGCATTGTGAAATTAGATTCATGATACGTTTTCCCCTTTGCATATTCCCCAGTTTCAAACTACTAATAATATACAATGCGGGCACTTTTTTGTCTATCTTATTCCGTCGGGTTTCAGCAAAAAATGGTGGTTGATTGAAGCCGGAAAATGATGTATCTTAGTACTTAGAAAATAGCAGTTGTAAGGGGATTATGACTGAGCGAAAAAGGAGAATATGATGAAATCAGAAGAGGTTATGAGAATACTGGAAAATGCCATCCGAATCGGAAAAGGTGTGATCCGGTATGGAAGTGTTGCATCGTATATTCCGGAGCTTGCCAAGGCAGATAAGAATAAACTGGGAATCTGCCTTTACACAATAGACGGCAATCAATTTGAGACTGGAAATACAGAAGACAGATTTACGATACAGTCCATTTCCAAAGTAATGGCACTGTGTCTGGCACTGGAAACATTTGGAGCAGAGTTTGTGTTTAATCATGTTGGTGTGGAACCGTCAGGGGAGGCTTTTAACTCACTGGTAGAACTGGATAACCGAAGTAACCGGCCCTTTAATCCGATGATCAATTCTGGAGCAATCACGGTTGCGAGCCTGCTTGTAAACCACTATTCCATCGAAGATATGCAGAAGTATATGCAGGACGTATGTGAAGATCCGGAGATTGCAGTAGACGAAGCTGTATTTCAGTCTGAGATGGCGACTTGCGCAAGAAATAAGGCGATTGCCTATCTTTTAAAAAGTAAGGAGATCATTGATACCGATGTAGAAGATAGTGTTACTTTTTATACAAAGATGTGTTCCATGTCGGTAAATGCAAGAGATCTGGCAATGTTCGGTCTTTTGCTTGCAAATGACGGAGTGCAATTATCTACCGGAAAATGTCTGATCTCATCTCAGACTGTACGGATGGTACAGACCATTATGCTCACCTGCGGGATGTATGACGGATCAGGTGAATTTGCGTTAAGAACAGGAATTCCGACTAAGAGCGGAGTCGGCGGCGGCCTGCTTAGCGTATCGAAAAAGAAAATGGGAATCGGGATCTACGGACCGTCTCTTGATAAAAAAGGAAACTGTATCGCAGGTTGCGAATTGTTGGGATATATTTCAGAAGCACTGCATCTTCACATCTTTGATACCAGAGAGTGGAAGGTAGAAGAATAAAAAAGACGATACTGCAGAACTCCCTTAGCATGTGGTTTTGCATTTTTATCTGCACTTTCCAGATAAATAAGTACTTGTCTTGCAACTCGCCGGCTGGATGTATTGACCTCGGTCTGATCTTTGGGATTCCTTTGAAGAGCATACAATGACATTTACCGAGTACAGATGCCAAATATTACACCTCATGTATGCCGACACACCTATTGCTCGAATATGGCAAAATCGGGAATGAATCCAAAGACGCTGCAGTATCTTATGGGGCATAGTGATATAGGGGTTACTCTTAACACTTATACGCATTTGGACCTTGAGGAATGCAGAGGATGAATTGAAACGGCTGGAAGATCTGCAGAATGCCAGAAAGGAACTGGAACGGACGCAGGGGGAGAAGCCGGTGTCGCAGAAGATGTTTAAGGTGATATAATAAAGTTAAGTAAGCAGACTGGGGTAGTTCTCAGTCTGTTTTATTTTTGATTGAATTGTGAAAGTGTATCATAGTCTTATGCTGTAGAAAAAGCCCCTAAAAAATGTTATAATAAAAAGCAAAATATCAATAAGGAGAATATACATGGCACATAGTTCAAATGATAGAGAAAATAAGAAAACGTTAGAAATAAAGCAAAATTTTTTGGCAAGTGCAATATCAGATATTTCAACATACATACAATTGACTGATACAAAAGTCTCTATAATTATGGGAGCTGTTGTTGCAATTCTTGTTGGAATTGCAGCTTGTTATGAACCGATAGGTAGTGTTGTGAGAAAAATTATACCGTGTAGTTGGAAAGATGTTTTGTTAATCATTTTAATTGTTCTTGGATTTATAAGTATGATATTAGTATTTGCATTTGGAATAATGACAGTTAGAGGACATTCATGCATTATTGATTATAAATCAAAATGGTTTCTTCCAAAGCCAACTAAAGAATATTCTTTTGATGAATTTACTCGAGATATACTAAGAATGAATGATAATGATATTATTATTAACATGTCTGCAGAATTATATAAGTTAAATGATATAAATCGTCGAAAATTGCGGACAATGAAATGGACATTATATGCGTTTTTAGGTTTTCTTATAGTAATAGCTTGTGTTGTTATTTTATTTTTAGTGACTGTATTGTGAGGTGATTAGATGGCAGTAGATGTAGATGAGATTTATAAAAGTACTTGGGAACATTATCAAAAAGCTAAGAGTAATGTGATAAAAAAGGATTTTGTCCTTGAACATCGTGCAGACGCAATTTCAGATATTATTCCTGGGTTTGAGGCAGATAAACTAGAGTTTGGTTCATATGATAAAGAAAATTTTGCAGTATTGTTTGTAGATATGCGAGATTCTACATTAAGGGCACAAAATGTTGGGGCTGAAAAGACTTTTTTGACAATGCATGTATATTTAACTGCATTATTAGAAGTTATTAAATTTTATCATGGTAAAGTTATAGATATAATGGGAGACGGAATAATGGCTTTTTGGGGTGGTCGTGCGGCTCGTGAAGAGGAGAATATGGTAAAAGCGATTGCAGTAAAAAAAGCAGGACTTTGTGGCCGAGATATGTTAGCAGTTCGTGAAAAAGTCATAAATGAAATAATTGATAAAGAAGATCTTGGAGCTCCGATTAATATTGGAATAGGTGTAACATTTGATAGTGTGATTGTAACCAAAATAGGAATTCCAAATTCTTATGATGTAAAAGCATTTGGAGATTGCATAAATGTTGCATCAAAATATTCATCAAAAGTAACAAATAAAGTTAAAGTTTCAAAAAAGGTAAAAAATTTGTGGCCTAAAAGTGAAGAAGGGACAATCCATTTTTATCCGGTTCATGGAGAGGACGCATATTATTTAACATCAAAGTGAGGTAAATGTTTTGGATGAGAAGATATCTAAAGTGGAAATAGAATTGTTATCTGCTGCGATTGATAGAATTGTTATGCAGGAAGTTTTAGAAGATGAACTGCTGGGCACATTACCTAAGGTTGACGAATTAAATGATTCTAATAAGATATATCGTGGTAAGGTATCAGTTCTTTTTGTGGATATGCGTGAATCGACAAAATTGCCAGAGAAGTATAGTGCAGAACAACTTGTAAAAGTATATAGGAGTTATATTCGAGTTGTAGTACAGGCTATTAGGTATTCTGGTGGAGTTGTCAGGGATTTTATGGGCGATGGAGTCCTGGCTCTTTTTATAGATGATACAGATGGTACATCTGAAGATAAGGCAGTGCATGCTGCCAGATATATTACTACCGTAATTGATAAGTTTTTAAATCCGGTATTAGAACAAAAAATGAAGCATCGAATATCATGTGGAATAGGAATACATACAGGAGAGATTTCTCTTTCTAAAGTAGGGATGCGTGGTAAAGAACAAAATGAGAATTCTGAAAATGAATTTGGAATAGCATGGATAGGAAATAGTACTAATTTAGCATGTAAACAAAGTAGTGCAGTAGAATGTGGAACAACCTTTATTAGTACATCGACATACGCAGCGCTTTCGGATGTAAATAAGAGTGAAAAATGGAAACAGGTTGAAATTTCAAAAGGAACAAATATTTTGAAAGGATATATTGCGGAGCAATATTATTTATTACTTGATGAAGAATGCGAGCCGTGTATAGCAAAGAGTTGTCTCAATACAAAAAATACGACGGATATTTTTGACGAGAAAATTGAGGAAATTACGCAAAGAGCAGAGGCTCTTGGTTTAAAACAACAAAAATTGGATGAAAAGGCACAGCAGTTGACAAGAAAAGAAAAATCGTTGAATGAACGAGAAAAGACTCTTAAGAAGAAAAAATATTCATTTTATTGCGAAGTTTTACAAAGCGGACACTGCAAAGAGGAGTATGTTAAAATAATGGGGCAGGAATTTTGGGAGGAGAATTTAGACTGTGCTATTTCTGCTGGTGAAGATATTGGAAAAAGTGAACACAAAGTGAAACAAGAAGTTAGCTATGCTATGGTTAGTATCTACGAAGATTTGCAATTATATGATAAAGCTTATGACTTCCTAGTCGAACAGGCAATTGGGTATTCATGGATACAGCTTCATACAGTCCAAAACATAGTAAAAAAAGTTGGTTATTGTAGTAGACTAAAATCTGCGGTATGTGAAAGATTAGAAAAAAATGATTTGTCTACAGATGATCGTAAGGATTTTGAAGAAACCAAAAATTGGATAATGTTTGATTTTGAATTATAAAAAAATTCATGTGGCAACACATATTTATATATAGTATGCAACCTTGTTGGGTTCTAATATTAACAAGGATTTATGGTAGATGGCTCGATTAAGAAAAGATTGATAGTAGTAACCCCACCCATTTTTTACTACGTTTCTACTACGATTGCTGTACATATTTTGCTAAGATTTGCATTTTATGTACAGAAATGACCAATACATAAAGAAAAATTAACACCGCGCAAAACGCTGCAAATGGCAGCAGAAAAGCGCCTTTTGAAAGGAGTTTATATGAGTATACGAGTGCTCTTCATCTGCCACGGCAGGATTTACTGTTCGTGAGAAAAAGTCTTAAATCGTCTTAAATACTTCTATAAATAGCATTTCTTGTGTTCAATTCTCGATTTTACCAATGATTTACCAATATTTCTGGAGAGTCAGACTTGCAGAAACAACAAACCAGAATGAGGAGATTAAAAATATGAGCGGATTAAAGAAACACATTTATGAAGAGAAAAACGGACTGCATTACACTCTGAATGGAGATTATTATTTACCAGATTTGAAATTGCCGGAGGAACACCGCCCTATCGGAAAGTACGGACGGATGCACCGGGAATATTT
>URRQ01000077.1 GCA_900550235.1 uncultured Lachnospiraceae bacterium | reverse complement strand
GCAAGCATCATTGGATGTTCTGTAATACCGTAAACCAGTACCAGATAAATATCTTGATTATTCCGTACGATTCGTACCACGAATCGCAGATAACAATACCTACAATCCGTGGGAATCGTACCAGTAATACGCTGTTCAGTTCCACCTGTAAGGTGGCAGACGCACAATAGTATATTTATGGTGTATTTTTAACTTTTCGCATGTTTAATTCTCCGGCATAGATATGGACAGAATTATTTACAATACGGTCAATAATAGCATCCGCATGGATGCTTCCGCCGAGTCTTGCATGCCAATCCTCAATACGATACTGGGTACAAAGAATGGTGCTTTTATCTGTATGGCGGCGCTCCACAAGTTCAAAAAGGAAATGCTCTTGCTGACGTGAAAGCTCGTCAATCAACCATTCATCAATAATAAGAAGTGTATACCCTTCAAATTTTTTGAGGAGTTTTGATACACCAGTAACAGTGGTTGCTGCCTCATCGTGTAATTGAAGTAAATCAGGCATACGAATATATCTTGTTCTGTATCCAAGTTTGCATGCGGATTTTCCAAGAGCACATGCAAGGAATGTTTTACCTGAACCGGTGAATCCATCAATAATGATATTTGTATTTGTATTCATGAACTGACAGGTAGAAAGAGATAAAATCTTATTTCTATCAAGTTGTCTGTCAGTATAGTAGATATCCTCAATGCAAGCCTGCGGATATCGGAATTTTGCCATTTTACTTAAACGTTTTACTTTGTTGGTATATTTTTCCTGATAGGTATAATCCACGATCAGTTGTAAACGTTCCTCAAATGATAATGTTTGATATGTAGGCTCTTTTTCTTGTAGCTCCAGTGCCTGTATAAATTCGCTGAGACTCAGCTCTTCCAGTTTGCGGCGGGTTTCGTTATTTATCATCATCATATCCTCCATAATATTCAGGTCCGCGAACATATCCGCGTGTTTGGTTTTTTAAGTTCTGGATTTTGAGTTCTTCTTTCTTGGCAAGATAGGTTTTATCTTGATTGCCAGAAAGAATGGTCTTAAGATGATGGTAACGGGGTACCCGTATACTGGACAAGGCGATCTCACAAGCAGTTTCCAGACGTTTTTCTGAGTATGGCTTTGACAGTTTTAACACTGACAGGGCTGAATTGTAGCCCTGTTCTTTTATATTTACACTTCGGAAAATACGGTCGATTACTTCAGCTGCATTTTCGCCAATGGATGCTGCCCATTTTTTAATGCGTTCTTCATCCATTTCGGGTTGATTGTACTCATCTGGCATATCTTCCTTATGAGTACTCCAGGCATTGCTCCTATATTCAGGAAATTTTGTATGAGTTGCAATACGTTCATGGTTGTAATAAATTTCAACTAAAGTGTCGGTTGCCTTTACACTGACTTCTTGTCCACGATAATGAAACGGACAGGAATAATGATTCTTTTTATAAACGATATGACAATCCGGATCACGAAGTTCCAGAATCAATTTGACTTTGATTTTGCTTGCCATTGTTTGGCCTCCTTTATCTTATATTTGGAGTTAATTACTCCTACATATAAGATAAATCCTAGCGGAATCATTGTCTTGGATTAGTGGTACTCTTACTGCGGATTTATAAATTTAGAAAGCGGAACTACTACAGTGGATAGCCGGAATCATAGTGCGGATTGATGGTATCCGAACCGCGGAATAATCAATTGATAATCAAAATCAAAAGAGGTACATGGAAGAGCATAAGGAATCTTATAAGAGAAGATTAGAAATTTTGGGAGAGATTTTAAGAGAAGAGTTCCATCTAGATACTAGAGAGAAAATAGAGGAATTGATTGAAATATATCAAGAATACGTAACAGAAAAGAATCAAGAAGCAAAAAAACGGAAGGAGATTATATTATTATTTTTCTCAGCTAGTGCAGGGATTTTGACATTTTCTTTTCAAAATATAGGAATATTAGGAATTGATTTTAATGTATGGATACTTTTTGCTGTGCTTTTGTTAATGTTTGTTGGTTTGATTATAGGTTCGATTTATATACAAAAATATTTTGAACCATTAAAAGACGGTTATCAAATGATGATAAGAGATTTGAAAGAATTATTGCTGATAAAATATTAGAAGTTATTGTAGTGAAAAGGAATTTGCGCATAAGTATCTAACAGAAATCTTGCGTTGTTGCTTCACGGTAAGAATTATGATTTTGACAGATAGTGGTGGAATTCAAGAAGAAGCGCCGAGTCTCAGAAATCTGGTTTTTTGTAATGCACGATACAATAGAACGACCCGAGGGAATTGTAGCAAGACCATCAGAATTAGTGGGAGCAGATGAAATTGTGAGCCTCTAGAGGGAAATAATTACAGTAAGCGCAAAATAATTAGAAGTAATGTTTTGCGCTTACTGTATAAGTTGTAGAAGATATTGCTTATACTTTCTTAATTCCTGATCATGAGGATTGATAAAGAGAGCATAGGTTATGATTCCGAGTAGATGTTGTAAATAATTGTTACGCTCCTCTTGAATATAATCCAAGTGTGATTGTAAACCATATTTTTTGATATAATACATACTTTGCCGGATGTCTTTTCGTACATGTTTAGAAAGTTGAGGCTTATAGTTTACGACAATTCCTGTCACTTCCTGTTGTTGACCTTGTTTTCTTACTCTTGTCTTTTCTGTATTAAGATTTAAGTGTAATTTCTTTAAAGAATTTCGAACAAAGGATATGACTACCATTTCATCAAAATCTCCGGAGAATGTCATATCATCTGCATATCTTGTAAAACGAATCTTTGAATTCTGACAAAAAGCACCTACTTCATAATCGAATTCTTTCATCAATATATTTGACAAAGCTGCGCTGGTAGGCGCTCCTTGCGGTAAGCTACTATCTAGACAACAGAGGCTAGTCAGCATCATTGAGACGTCCGTGTGATATCCCGCTTTAATAAATAATTGATATACCATCCAATCTGTAAGATTTGTATAAAAATCTTTGATATCAAGAGACAATACTTTTTTCTGTCTTCTGTGAAAGCGAACATTGTCTTTGATTGATTTGCCCTTAATGTAAGCTTTGGCATATGGGCTTACATCAAATTGATATAGTATCTGATCCAAAATCCACCGCTGAATATCCTTTAGGTTAGGAAGAGGTTCAGAGATTGTCCGTTTTCCACCATTTTTTTTCGGGATAGTATAACATCGATAAAATTTTGCCGGATT
This sequence comes from uncultured Lachnospiraceae bacterium, assembly GCA_900550235.1. Classification (GTDB taxonomy): domain Bacteria; phylum Bacillota; class Clostridia; order Lachnospirales; family Lachnospiraceae; genus Faecalimonas. The sequence goes on along the minus strand of URRQ01000077.1, from coordinate 1,923 downwards.
ATTTGAGGCAGCGTATACATATTCAGGAAGATACCCTAATATTGCACATAAATGATCCTGAGTGTAAATAATGGGCAATTGTTTGTTCCATAACTTCTCAGCATAGTCCAGACATTCATTACAATATTTTGCGCTTTTCTTATGTTTTTGTGCTTCTTCAAGAAATCTTAATTTGTATTCAATCCATTCCATATTTTTCACCATTAAAAAATCCCTTGAAATCTTTACCAAAAGTATCGTCTCTTTCTTTTATAAGCGGTTATAAAAGAAAGAGATAAGTGATGTTTGTATGTAATACAAACTCACGCCCACAAGACTGGTTTGGAATTTTACTCCTGTAAAATTACGAATCAGTCTTGACACGGCTTGAAAATTAGTTCTTCAAAGATTAACGACTCGCTAATCCCGCACAACTGTGCTAAGTCTAAAGATTTCAAGGGTTATGCATATTATATCACGGCAAATATATATCGTCTATATCCTTTTGCTTGACCTTATAGCGGGTAAGAGGCATAATTGTGAAAGCTTTTTTATTACTTTTCAAAGACTTCCATTTTTCTAAACCGCTTGCGGTTAAGTGCCGTTGTTCCATTTCATCATATTCTATGAGCCCATTTTTTTCCAATTGAAAAACCCATTCTACTACTTTCCCATAAGAGTAGCCGGCAGAAAAAAGAGGCATGATGGAGGAGTGTTTTTTAATTGTATCTAAAATTAGAAATTCTGTAAATTTAGTCATGCTTATCACCTATTACTTGTATATTTCGTCTACGGACAAAAGGAGCCAATGTCTTGTTCTCCTGTTCATGCCAATATACTGGGAATGTATTATTTGGAGTTTTGATCATTGCTACAAGACTTTCACTATCGTTATATCCTAAGTAGTATTTTTTATTAGCATGGATGCATTTGCCGATACTTTTCATGATTTTGAGCTTTTCTTCTGCTTCTCTTTTGGGATATGCATCTGTTATAGCTTTTTTACGGATTTCAGCAGCAAACACAGGAACGTGCTGCGCCTTGATAAGATCAACTCCATCTTTTTGTGCTACGAGCGACACGAGATAGGTACTTATATTTTTTTCTTTGAGAAATGTTAAATATCCTAAACATTCCAATGCAGTTCCTCCACTACCGATAAAATCATCAATAAGGATTAAAACACCGATATTATCCATACATGATTTTAGCCCCTCGGGAGTTGTGCATATCTGTATTTGCTCTTCTTGAAATTCCGGGAAAGTTCTCAGGAGTATACTTTGACATAAGTAGGCGAGAGATGTACCGCTCTTTATCTTACCGAAATCTTTTTTTGCGAGTAATGGACAGATAAAAATATTTTTCCCTTTGTCTCTTTTCCACTCATGACTTGAAAAAAGTTTTTTTAGTACTTTTAATAAATAGTCTTCGTAATTCTTGGATTGAACCCACAGAAACTGATGGGTAAGTTCAAGGATTAATTCCCGTTGCTCATCATTATCTAATTCGGCTAATCTGCTACAGAATCTATTGAAAACGGAATATTTTCCGAGTTCTTGTGTTTCCCAATTTTTTTCTTCAAAAATCCTGTATAATTCCAATACATATTTTTCTGAAAGTATCTTTTGCTTTAACATAGTAATATCTTTTGCTCTTTTCAAGTGTATTGTTGCGTTTCTTATATAGTACTACATTTTACTTTTTCTTAAAAGAGGATTTTGAGTTTGACTATAATTGGTAAACTTATTTTGCCAAGAAAAACTTAATAAATCTTTCCTTGATATTCCCCATTCATCATATTATACTTAACTCATCTAAAATTTCTGATGTATTTCTAAGGTTTCTATTCATTCAAGACCAATCAGTCAGATATTTCGGAAGACGTTCAGTCGAACAAAGAGAACAAGTTAATATGGTGGAAAAGCAGTTGTACTATTAGCGATA
>URRQ01000076.1 GCA_900550235.1 uncultured Lachnospiraceae bacterium | reverse complement strand
TTCATGGCACAGTTATCACTTCAGATACTGTTCCGTGAATAATTTAGGTTTAATATTCCGACGATTTTATTTCTATTATTTCTCTTGATTGCGTACCTGTTCAAAAAAACACCACCTTTTCCAAATCATTTCCCAGATTTTCTCCCTATGAATCTCTGATAAAACATGATCTATACCGTTGAAAATATAATCCTGATCTTCTATCTTCAGTTTCCAAATCTGTAAATCATATTCTTTTGGTATCAATGACAGATTATACTCCAGAGATTTTGAACCGATATAATTATTAACCGAAAAATCTCTCATCACGTCTATTTCTTTCAGAAGTTTTTCATCACCATATGTTGAAAACAATAACGATACTCCCTGATCAAACAAAGGCGCCATTCTCACACTGTCTTCTTCATCATTTCTTAACACTTCCAGATTGCTTCCGTGCCAATCTCTATTAGCAATCAAATAATCAATACAGAACATCTGGTACATATATAATCCCCAACCGTTTCTTATCGCAAACTCTAATGGAGATTCATTATCTTCTTTTTGCAAATCATAATACAAATCATACGCCAACTTTTCTTCATTATCCTTACGAAAGTTTTCTGAAACAGAAACCCATGTTTCTTGTTCTTTACCATCAATAACAATCCTTGCATGTATCAGTTTATACTTCACATGCGGAATTCTCAAAATATCCATCACCCGGCTTACAATCAATTCGTTGACACACTCATGACCAAACACCCCTCGATAACTATCATAGTTCGATAATTTGTAATATAATCTTTTCCCATTCACTTCTTCATACGCTTTCAGAAAGCACCCCGGAGTTCCCGGTGACATTTTTCTTGCCGCCCAGTCCAGATGTTTCATATCCTGTAACTCACAAATAATATCCTGCAATATGCCACCTCATCTCAAAGATTTTATTGTTCATCTGGCTCAAATTGATCCGGATATCTGTCACTTCCCTCATATCCGCACACACCCATTCTGGGAGAATTACAAACAGGCAATAAAAATTCCGGCTCATAATCTTCTCCCTCTTCATCATTTTCCGCCTCTAAACACTCATCACACCAAAAAGGTGCTCCTTCATAATAGCCTTCTGGATTAACCCATTTCGCCTCATTTTGCCCGCAGTTACTACAGAGAATTTTAGGAGGATTATTTCTTGATAGAATTACAATGTCATTATTCTTTTTTTCTCCATCGCGGCAGCTATGTATACTTAATACCAGTTCTGTGGTTGAACCAAAATCATATTCATACAAAAAGTTATCGCCGACATCTACAACGTCTTTTAAGCGATAATTCATATTTCTGGAAGGTCTTCCCCAAAAGGCGTCCGTATCCGGATTGCTTTCATATTGCTCCTCATGAATCGTAAATGCACTCAGATGTCCACAACATTCTACCCATATGTCACGGATAAACACATCCAATTCTTTTAGCGTAGTATTCTCGCTTACTTCTACAATTAACCAATAATCTTTTCGATATTTTCCAGTAATAACAACCTGAAAATATCGGCATCTTCTTTTCTCTTTTTCTTCAGCAAACTTTGCGCTTCTCTTTTTGCACGCCTGCAAATGTCGAAGTATCCCGCCTTTTGTATACTCTTTTCCACAATACTTACATAATCCTTTTGTTTGAACCGCCATTCTTTTTTCTCCAATCTATCTGTTTTTTTCGTACAACAGTATCCAACGTTTTTCCTATAACAAGTATACCATTATCTTATTAAAAAATACATAGAAAAAACTCCCCAGAACCGAGATCCTGAAGAGTTGTAAATTCTTTTTTTGAAATTGTACGTCCCGAAACGTATGATTAACGTTTAGAGAACTGTGGTGCTCTACGAGCAGCTTTAAGACCGTATTTCTTACGTTCTTTCATACGTGGATCACGTGTTAAGTATCCAGCTTTCTTAAGAACTGGTCTGTACTCAGCGTCTGCCTGAAGTAAAGCTCTTGAGATACCGTGACGGATTGCTCCAGCCTGTCCTGTGTATCCACCACCACGAACGTTTACTAAAACGTCAAATTTGTCAACTGTTTCTGTTGCAACGAGTGGCTGACGAACAACAACTTTTAATGTCTCAAGTCCGAAATACTCATCGATGTCTCTTTTATTTATTGTGATTTTACCTGTACCTGGTACTAAGTATACTCTTGCTACTGATTTTTTTCTTCTTCCTGTTCCGTAGAATTTTGCATTAGCCATTGTAACTTCCTCCTTCCAAACCTTTCCTTAATTAAAATGTTAATACTTCTGGTTTCTGAGCCTGGTTTGCATGCTCTGCTCCAGCGTATACATGTAATTTTTTGATCATTGCTCTTCCTAAAGGTCCTTTTGGAAGCATTCCTTTAACTGCAAGTTCAACAACTTTTTCAGGTTTTTTAGCCATCATTTCTCTTAATGTAGTTTCTTTCATTCCACCTACATAATCAGAGTGATTGTAGTAAATTTTCTGATCTAATTTTTTACCTGTTACAGCCACTTTAGCAGCGTTGATTACGATTACATAATCACCTGTATCAACGTGTGGTGTAAATTCTGGTTTATTTTTTCCTCTTAAAACTTTTGCAACTTCAGATGCTAAACGTCCTAATGTCTGTCCTTCAGCATCAACTACATACCATTTTCTTTCAATCTTATCTGGATTAGCCATGTAAGTTTTCATTGGTGGACCTCCTAATTAATCTCATTATTTTATCATTTCATTATTATTATGGAAAACAATTCACTCCGGGGCTTTGGTGTAAATTGTTTCTTCTCACGTCATGCTACAATAGTATATTATATTTCCATACTATTGTCAACCCTTTTTTCACTTATTCAATCGGCGAAAAATCAGCTACACCATGCTTGCAAAGCGGGCAAATATAGTCGTCCGGAAGCTCTTCACCTTCATAAATAAATCCGCATATATCACATACAAAACCTTTCTTACCCTCTGTCTGTGGCTTCGGCTTTACATTGTTATGATAATATGTGTAAGTCATTGTATCTTTATTGCTCATTACACGAGCTTCTGTTACTGTACAAATAAACATTCCGTGTGTGTCAAGATCAACATACTGTTCCACCTTCAATGACATGAACGCATTGATGTATTTTGGAAGGAAAATCAATCCGTTTTCAGAACGAAGTGTTTTCATTCCTTCGAATTTATCTGCAGTACGTCCACTTTGGAAACCAAATCTTTGGAAAATTTCAAACGGCGCTTCCACAGATAAACAGTTTACATTCATCACACCGGTCTGTTTGATAATATGATGTGAATAATTTGCCTTATTGATATTTACAGCTACTCGGTTTGGATTGTCTGTAAGCTGTGTCACCGTATTTACGATCAGGCCGTTGTCTTTTGTTCCATCATTTGATGTTACCACATATAAACCATAGCCAATCTTAAAGAGAGCTGTCATATCATTCTTATTCGCTTTCTCCTCAGACTGCGCAATATATTCTTCGCACAATTCAGATGCCATTGCCTCTAACTGCTCCATATTTTCATCATTCAAAGAAGACATAATCTTCACATTATGATTCAGCCAAGTAATGTTTTTACTCTTTTCAAACATTCCTTTCATTACTTTTGCAGCAAGCGGAGCCCAGCTTCCATTTTCAATTAAACCAATCGTGCGATTCTGATAATTTCTCTCTGTAAGATGATCAATAAAAATCTTCATAAACGGGAAGATATCTGCATTATATGTTGTTGTAGCAAGTACAAGCTTTCCATAACGGAACGCATCTTCTACTGCTTCTGCCATGTCTTCTCTTGCAAGATCACAAACAACAACTTTGGGGCAGCCTTTTTCACGCAATTTGCTTGCCAACATCTCTACTGCTTTCTTTGTATTTCCGTAAACAGAAGTATATGCGATCATTACACCTTCAGATTCCACACCATAAGAAGACCAGATATTATATTTTTCAATATAATGTCCTAAATTCTCTGTAAGTACCGGTCCATGAAGTGGACAAATTGCTTGTATATCCAATGTGGAAGCTATTTTTAAAAGATTCTGTACCTGAGCTCCATATTTTCCAACGATACCGATATAATAACGACGTGCTTCACAATCCCAGTCTTCTTCTACGTCAAGAGCTCCGAATTTACCAAATCCATCTGCTGAAAAAAGTACTTTATCTGTACTATCATACGTAACCATAACTTCCGGCCAATGAACCATTGGTGCAAACACAAATGTAAGCACATGTTTTCCAAGCGTTAAAGTATCTCCATTCTTTACTTCTAACTTTCTTCCCTCTAAATTCATGTCGCGGAAGAAATTCTGCATCATAGTAAACGTCTTTGTATTCGCTACAATTGTAGTCTCCGGATATACCTTCATAAAATTGAAAATATTTGCCGAATGATCCGGCTCCATATGTTGAATAATCAAATAATCCGGTTTTCTTCCTTCCAGAGCTGCTTCCAGATTGTCCAGCCATTCATGAGTAAATTTTGCATCTACCGTATCCATAATGGCAATCTTCTCATCTTTGATCAAATAAGAATTGTATGCCATTCCGTTCGGCACAACGTATTGGCCTTCAAATAAGTCTACCTGATGGTCGTTAACACCTGCGTAAATGATATCATCTGTGATTCTCATAATGTACTCCTCTTCTTACTCTTCATATTTATAAAGGATCCACTGATTACCCGATCCTTACATACTCTCTCAAAAATAGTATAGCCACAACTAAATGTAAAATCAATTACTTGTTAAAAATTTGTTGTATAAAATCAAACGCAATAAGCCAAAACTTTAACGAAGTAAACATTTAAAGTTTTACAAAAACCACTTGTAAAACCATTTCAAACACGCTATAATACAATCAATTTGAAAAATCTTTAAATTCATTTGATAGGAACAAGTAATCTTCAGCAGATTTTCTAGAGAGGCAGTGGTTGGTGTAAACTGCTAATGAACCTGAATGATGAAATCACCCTTGAGAAGCAAACTGAAACAAAGTAGGAGCGCCGGAGTGAAGCCACGTTATAGGTGACACGTATTAGATGATACGGAATGAGCTGAGTTATCTCGGAAAATAAGGTGGTACCACGGTTAACAATCGTCCTTTACATAAGGGCGATTTTTTTATGCAAAAAACCACTTACGCGCAAAGATTTCGTTTCACACAATCTTTTTATCGAAGGAGGAGTACTGTGAAAGAAAGTAGAGGACAGCCAACAAATGGCGTACTTTAATAAGCTGTC
>URRQ01000075.1 GCA_900550235.1 uncultured Lachnospiraceae bacterium | reverse complement strand
TAACTATGTGGCTTTCAGCCACTTTCACGGCTACGCCGCGAATAATCCAGGTTAATTGTACATTTGAAAAATACATCAAAAAAGACGGCAGTAAAGAATATGCTGTTTGATTTCAATGCGCCGGCAGAAGGCAGTGACGAGAATACGACATCACCGGCATTTTTGCCATCTTCCGGTTCCAGCGTTGTGTACTTGGAAGGAATCAAAGCAAACGGGAAAAAAGACATTTCCATTGATCTGAATGCAAAAGCAGATTTGGTACAGAAACCATACAGTATTGACCTTTCCATGAAATATGAAGATGGTAATGGGGGACAATACGAAAGCGCAGCAAGTATTTCGGTACCGGTGAAGCAGGACGCAAGATTCGAATTCAGTGAATTTGAGATGAGCTCCGATGTTGTAGAACTGGGAAGTGAATGCAATGTGATGTGTAACCTCTATAATCTTGGACGCGTGAAACTTTATAACGTAAAGGCAAGATTTGAAGGGGAAGGCTTGAAGTCAAAAGAGTTGTTTATTGGAAATGTAGAACCGGGCGCTACGGCAGTCATTGATGGAATGGTAACCGGAGAAGAAGTAACAACCGGAGATGGAAAGGCAAAACTTTTGATTACGTATGAGGATGAAACAGGGGCAATATCCACTGCAGAAAAGGAGCTTACTTTGATGGTGACGGAACCGATACCTCAAGATGCAATCATGGATGATCCATCTATGATGGAACCGGAGGAAGAAAAAGGATTCCCTGTCATTCCGATTGTAATCGCAGTTTTGGCAGTCGTGGCAATTGTTGCATTCGTGTTAGTGAAGAAGCATAAAAAGAAAAAAGCAAATGAAGAAGAGGAGGAATTCTTAGAAGATGAGCTTGATAGACTTACTGAGGATGAGTAGTGGGAACCTTAAGCGAAGAAAACTTAGGACATTTCTTACCGTGCTCGGAGTCGTGATAGGAACAGCTTCTATCGTTGTTATGATTTCTCTTGGTCTTGGTCTTCAGAAATCCATGTATGAAGATATTGAAAAATCCGGCGGACTTACGGAGATTGAAGTATCATCTGAAGATATGTGGGGGCCGGAATCCGGTTCTTCATCTGAGGAAAAGAAACTTATTACAGACGATATGGTGGAACAATTTAAGACCTTGGATCACGTAGTATATGCATCTCCGGTTCTGAATGTATCTGCATTGACTCTGAAAGGCAATTATGAAGGCTGGCTGGAACTGTATGGCATGTCTCATGAAGCGCTGTCTCAGATGGAAATTCCGCTCGCGGAAGGAGGAAAACTTCCGGCAGTAAATAGCGGAAATTTGGAACTGGTATATGGTAATATGGTTCTTCAAAACTTTAATAAAAAGAATGGAGGCGGGGGATATTGGGAGACAGGTGAACTTCCGGATATAGATCTTGCCAAAGATTCTTTGTTTTTAATCTTGGATCAAGATGCATATTATCAGTCGAGTTCGGGCGTATTTGGCGAAGAAACAGGAGGAGAATCCACGACTCCGAAAGTAGCAAAGAAATATGCGGTAAAGGCCTCCGGCGTTGTAAAAGGCGGAATTGAAGATTGGAATCAGTTTTCTTACAATACATATTGTGACTTGGAAACATTGAAAACAGTATTGAAAAAGGAATTCAAAGGAAGAGCGATTCCGGGACAACCGGTTGCGGAAAATGGAAAGCCGTATAAGTACTTTGTTTATAATAGTGCAAAAGTAAAAGTAGATGATCTGAATAATGTGGAAGCAGTATCTGCGCTGATTCGTGACATGGGATTTCAAACGCATAGTAATGCGGAGTATTTGGAAAGCATGAAAAAACAGTCTGCAATGATTCAGGCAGTTCTTGGTGGAATTGGAGCAATTTCGCTTCTTGTAGCGGCGATAGGTATTGCAAACACGATGATGATGTCCATTTATGAAAGAACAAAGGAAATCGGTGTCATTAAGGTACTTGGATGTGATATGAAAAATATCAAACAAATGTTTTTAATGGAGGCAGGCTTCATAGGTTTCATAGGAGGCGTTGTGGGCAATATTTTTAGTATCATCGTATCCTTTGTGCTTAATCGAGTAGTAGCAAGCGCAGGAGCGGATATGGGGCTTTCAGGAAGCATTTCCCATATTCCGGTATGGCTTGTTCTGGTATCTCTCATATTTGCAACTTTGGTAGGAATGGCAGCGGGATATTTTCCGGCGCTTCGTGCGATGCGCTTAAGTCCTTTGGCAGCAATTCGAAGTGAATAAGGTGAATAAAAAATGGGATTCCGGTGTTGCGTTACCCACACACCGGAATCCCATTTTTCCTCTAATTGCGCAGCATCTCCGCACGCCTGGAAGTTGTTTTATAATAAAATGAAACCCCGGTAGGGGAGCTACCGGGATCTCGAGGGGAGTATAAATAATTAATAAGGGGTTGTAGAAATAATTTCTACATGAGTTAGTATAATATAAATTGGTAAAAAAAGCAAGAAAAATTTAAAAAATAATTAAGACTTGTGTTCATTTTGTGTATAAAAAAGTAAAAATAAAGACATAATAGCATTGTAACATTAAAAATATAGGAGGAATTTACAATGGCAAAAACAAATTCAACAAACAATATGAACAACAAAAACTCTTACGCATCTATGAATGATGGGCAGAACAAGAACAAAACATCTAACAAAGTAACTAATAAGAATGCAAATAATGCATCAAACAAAAATGTAAACAGATCATCGAATAAAAATGCACGTTCTGCAAGTGAGGACGCTAATTATTAAGATTGTTTCACAAAGAAGAGACGTAAACTTAAAAAAGTTTACGTCTCTATTTGACATATGGGATAGTTATGAAATAATATAGAAAAAGGAACCCAATGTTTGAATAAACAAGGGAAATGTGGAGGATACATAATGAAAAAAATAGAATTGATCGCACCGTGTCATTTTGGACTGGAATCAGTTTTAAAAAGAGAAGTGCAAGATCTGGGATATGAGATTTCTTCCGTAGAGGATGGAAGAGTATCATTTTATGGAGACATGGAGGCAATCTGTCGTGCGAATATTTTTTTGCGGACAGCAGAGAGAGTACTTTTGAAAGTAGGTTGCTTTAAAGCGGTTACTTTTGATGAATTGTTTGAAAAAACAAAGCAGATTCCGTGGGAAACGTACATTCCAAAAGATGGAAAATTCTGGGTGACAAAAGCAGCTTCTGTAAAGAGCAAGTTGTTCAGTCCTTCAGACATCCAGTCAATTATGAAGAAGGCTATGGTAAATCGTATGAAGGAACACTATCATACGGATTGGTTTCAAGAGGACGGGGCATCGTATCCGATTCGTGTATTTCTTATGAAAGACATTGTAACAGTGGGAATCGATACATCCGGTGTCTCTCTTCATAAAAGAGGCTATAGACAGCTTCAGAGTAAAGCTCCGATTACGGAAACATTGGCGGCAGCTCTTATTATGCTGACACCTTGGAAGAAAGATCGTATTCTTGTAGATCCGTTTTGCGGCAGCGGTACGTTTCCAATCGAAGCGGCAATGATCGCGGCCAATATTGCGCCAGGTATGAATCGCTCTTTTACAGCTGAAGAATGGACAAACCTGATTCCGAAGAAGTTCTGGTATGATGCGGTGAACGAGGCAAATGAGCTTGTAAACGATGATATAGAAGTAGATATTCAAGGATATGATATCGATGGTGCGGTAGTAAGAGCAGCAAGGGAAAATGCAAGAGAAGCCGGAGTGGAGCATCTCATTCATTTTCAGGAGCGGGCAGTAAAAGATTTTCGTCATCCGAAAAAGTATGGCTTTATTATTACGAATCCACCGTATGGAGAGCGCTTGGAAGAGAAAGAAAATCTGCCGGGACTTTACAAAGAGTTTGGAGACAGTTTTAAGAAACTGGATAGCTGGTCTGCTTATATGATTACAAGTTATGAGGATACAGAAAAGTATTTTGGAAGAAAAGCAGACAAAAATCGTAAAATTTACAATGGAATGCTGAAAACATATTTTTATCAGTTCTTGGGACCAAAGCCACCAAGACAGAAAAAGGAGACGCAGGATGAAAAATAGAATTATTTTTGCTACAGGCAATCAGGATAAGATGAAAGAAATCCGTATGATTTTAGCGGATCTTGGGATGGAGATTCTTTCTATGAAGGAAGCAGGGATCGACGTTGACATTGTGGAAGACGGAACTACATTTGAAGAGAATGCCCAGATTAAGGCAACCGCTATTTCGAAGCTTTTGCCGGAAGATATCGTACTTGCAGATGATTCGGGCTTGGAGATTGATTATTTGAACAAAGAACCAGGGATATATTCTGCGCGTTATGCGGGAACAGATACACCGTATACGATTAAGAATAATCTTCTTTTGGATCGATTGAAAGGAGTGCCGGATGAAAAACGTACCGCAAGATTTGTATGTGCCATTGCAGCAGCATTTCCGGATGGTACAGTGGAGACAGTGCGTGGAACAATTGAAGGACGTATTGGATATGAAATTGCCGGTGAGAATGGATTTGGATATGATCCAATCTTCTATCTGCCGGAATATGAGTGCACAACTGCAGAACTTTCAGTGGAAAAGAAAAATGAACTTAGCCATAGGGGGAAAGCGCTTCGCGCGATACGTCCGATTATTGAACGAAAGATGGGATAAAACTATGAAAACGATGAGAGTAATGATTGTGAGTGATACACATGGGCGTCACAGCGCTTTGGACGAAGCTTTGGAACGTGCAGGCAAGATTGATATGCTGCTCCATTTGGGAGATGTAGAAGGTGGGGAAGAGTATATTGAGGCTGTGGCAGGATGTCCGGTCTGTATGGTATCAGGAAATAATGATTTCTTTTCTTTTCAAAAAAAAGAAAGAGAGTTTTCGCTTGCAGGGGAAAAAATATTTATGACGCATGGACATTATTATTACGTGTCTACGGGAACGGAGATGATTCGAAAGGAAGGAATATCCAGAGGAGTTGATGTGGTGATGTTCGGCCATACACACAGACCTTATTTTGAGCAGGATGAAAAGATCACGATATTGAATCCGGGAAGTTTGTCATTTCCCAGACAGCCAGGCAGACAAGGAAGTTATATGATTATGGAAATTCTGCCGAATGGTGAGATGAAATTCGAGACGTATTACTTATAAAAACGCCGTAAAATGGGCGTTTTTCAAAAAAATGAAAAAAATAAAAAAAATTGAAAAAAGTTGTTGACATTTCCGTGCAGAGCATATATAATAACGATTGTGTCACGGAGATGACAACAACGAAAACAAAAAACGGGGTGTGGCTCAGCTTGGCTAGAGCGCCTGGTTTGGGACCAGGAGGCCGCAGG
>URRQ01000074.1 GCA_900550235.1 uncultured Lachnospiraceae bacterium | reverse complement strand
ATTTTTCTTATAAGGAATTCTCATTTTGACTTGTACTATTTATATTCTAGCACCATAAACAGGATTCGTTACGAGATTTAGAGAGGGAGTGTGGGGAGCGATTTCTTTAAAAGTATTGATTTTACAAGGTTTCTGATAGATGATACGATCAGAAAATTCATTAAAAAAGACCTTAAAGGATTTATCATTCAAGGTCTTTTCATGTTCATTTTCTTTATATTATTTTTATATCTGCTATTCTTCCCACGCTAACGACTTTTGTTAAAAAGAGGATAACGAAGGTTGTTAAGTGACAAATATATTATTCAAACTCGTCTTTTACATTCGTACAAACGCTTATAGAAAATGGAAAAACCACCGTCAAACTTTTCAAAGCAAAAAAACCAAGCAATATTCCCACTGCACATATTTTATTTTGTGGAGTGTATCGCAAAATAGTGTCTACCGATAATGGTTCGCCTGATTTTCTTACAATGATAGCAAATACAATACACATAATTACCATTGCTACAATCGGAACAATTCTTTTTTTGTTTTTCATTTTCTTCATCTTCTTCAACAACATTAATACTAGCAAATTTAATAATATAAAAGGAAAGAAACACAATCTATTTAATTCAACAGATTATATTCCTTTCCCCTCTTTTACAGAAACCTTTCCGTTGTAAATGAAATGCTGTAATTATTTCTTATGCTCACGTTTAGCTCTATTCTCTTTCCAGAGTTTATCTGCAACTGGCTGCCAGTTTCTTGCATACTGATCACATTTTGAGCATAGATGATCTGCAGTTTCTGGAGATTGCAGGTCGGTGGAATGTGCCCCTGCTTTTTCAACCATAGCACGAAGTTTTTCCGGATTTTCCAGCATTGGGCATGGACGAAGCATATTGTCATTGAATGGCTGATTATCATGATAAGCCATCATCATTGGAGAACGAAGTGTTTCCAGCAATGACTTTTCTCTGATATTTGAATCAGAATAGTGGATAAATACACATGGGTCGATATCTCCATTTGCATTGATATGTAAGTAACGATGACCGCCTGCGATACATCCTCCGACATATTCCGCATCGTTCTGGAAATCCATTGCGAACAAGGGTTTTGTCGCACGATACTTACGGATTTTTTCGTAAACTCCCATACGCTGTTCTGGTGTTGGAAGCAATTCAGGCGCCGCATCATTTCCAACCGGCATATAATGAAAATACCATACGAAATATGCCCCCATTTCAATCAAAGAATCATAAAATTCTTCTGAGGCAATAGAATCATAATTCATACTGGTGTAACAGCATGAAATACCATATACCAATTTTTTGCTTCGAAGAAGTTCCATGGCCTTGCGTACTTTCTTGTAAACCCCATCGCCACGTCGTCCATCCGTAGCTTCTTCAAATCCTTCCAAAGAAATGGCTGGAACAAAGTTTCCAACTCTAAGCATCTCATCTGCAAATTCTTCATCGATCAGTGTTGCATTAGTGAAGCAGAGGAATACACAATCTGAATGCTTTTCGCAGAGACGGATCAGGTCTTTCTTACGTACTAATGGTTCTCCACCTGTATAGATATATAAATATACACCCAGTTCTTTACCTTGGCGAATAATGTCATCAATTTCATCATAAGTCAGATTTAATTTATAACCATACTCTGCGGCCCAGCACCCGGTACAGTGAAGATTGCAGGCAGATGTCGGATCCAGAAGGATTGCCCATGGAATATTGCAGTTATATTTTGCCCTCAATTCTTCTTCTTTTTTCCATCCAACCAGTGCCGAATTAATAAAGAAGTTTACTGCCAGCGTCTTTGTTACATTGGGATCAACTTCCTTGAAAAGACGGCGAATATATTCGTAATATGGATGTTCTGGATTCGTGATTGCTTCACGGATCATCCGTCTCTGTGTAACGAATTCTCCATCTGCAAACTTATCTGCCCAGTCCATCATCTTCGGCATATGCTTGTCTGGATCTTTATAAATATAATCAAAAGTCTTTTCAATCCCCAGTTTCTTTAATGTGTTTCCTGCATTCATTTTATTGTCCTCCCATTCATTTGAATTTCTAGTATATAAAACTATCCATAACATTTACGAATCTGTCTTAACAGTACAATGAACTATGTAATGTCTCATTCCACCTTCTGCCAATAATGCACTCCCGGCAAGAATCATTGTCTTACATAGCAAAGTTACTGTGCCCAGGATTCCAGATAATACTGATAATAGCAAAATCCATTTCCACTCTGTCATTCCAAATCTTTTTGCATCAAACGATGTCTGGACAGCTAGAAGACTATCAAGAAGAATAAAAATCCCTAATCCCGCCAACAGATAACCATCTTTATAATTTTTGATACAAAGCACAATCATTCCCAACACGATTAAAAAAACACCACATGCAAAATCATATTGAAAAGCAAGGCAATAAAGATCTTTTGAAAAATATCCAATTATTTTTATAATTCCATATGCCATCAAAAGGATTCCCGCTGCTAATCTACCATTTTTTTCCATCACATCAGGACAAATAATACAGCAAAACCCGTAAATATAAAAAGCTATAGAAATTAAAATATACCCCATTTTTGCTGCCTTTAGTTGTATCAAATTTTTCTCACCTCCCGTATATCCATTAATTTAATTGAAACAGAAGATTTCGGCAATGGACAAAATAGGGGTGATTATCCAAAAATTGGACGTTTCTTTTCTTTTGTTCATTTTTTGGATATCTGCCTAATATTTGACTATGGAGTATAATAAGCAACTATTATAAAATATAGTGAAAGAGAAATTATAAAAGAGGGAGATGAGGAAAATGGCAACAGCCATTGCAACAGATAGTAACTGTGGTATAGCAGTTGATGAAGCTGAGACATTGAATATTCATATCATTCCTATGCCTATTCTAATAAATGAAATTTCATTCTATGAAGGATTGGATATTTCGTATTCTGAACTTTTACAGCATTTAATGGATAAAGATCATGTTACAACTTCACAGCCTGCACCCACTGATTTGGAAACAATGTGGGACAAACTATTAGAAAGCAAATATGATGATATCATTTACATTCCGATGTCCAGCGGATTAAGCAGCTCTTCCCAAACTGCCTGTATGCTCTCTGAGGATTATAACGGCGCCGTATATGTAGTAGATGCACACCGTATTTCAGTCACACAAAGACATGCGGTCATGGATGCTGTTGCACTCAAAAATCAAGGCTTCTCTGCTGCTTCAATCAAGGAGATCTTAGAAAGAAATGCCTTTCAATCCATTATTTTTGTTGGGGTAAATGATATCGAATATTTAAAACGAGGGGGACGACTCACCCCAGGTGCTGCCGCTATAGCATCTGTTTTGAATATAAAACCGCTTTTGACTATTCAAGGGGAGAAAATTGATTCCTATGCTAAAATGCGTGGTAATAAGAAATGTCAAAAACAACTTATCAAAATAATGAAAGAAAAAAGCCTTGACTATTTGACACAGGGAAGAAAATTAAGAATTGGAATTACAGGAAGTTTTTCAGATGAGAAAGATGCCAAGGAATGGTATCTTTCAGCAATACAGGTGTTTGCTGATGCCCCTCTCCAATATGATCCATTAACATTCAGCATCACCTGTCACACTGGGCCAAATGCTTTTGGAATGGGCATCAGCACTTATCCTGAGGAATTATGCATTTAAGTAATGCCTTTTCACCAGAACCGGAAAACAGTTCACAAGATTCTTGGCAGAATTCAATAAGATCATATGATGCATCATTCTCCATCCAGTCAAGTATGATCCCTATTAATATACATTTATAATACCTTATCAAACATTCTGCTTTATTTTCAATAAGCGACATATTTCCGGTTCTGTTTTCTATATATGTACAGATAACATGATTACCTACTTTATTTAGATATCCCAAAAAATAATCTTTTTTGGAAGAACGATACAGATGTAATAACGCTTTTTTCCTTTTCATACATTCTTCTGCCATATAGATTATACAGTGTTCTAAGGATTCAAAGACTACTTGATTCTTAATAACCTCATCTGACCATGTTTCAACTGACCATTCCGTAAGAGATGGAATATCTTGAAAATGATAATAAAATGTATTTCTGTTTACATGGCAATGATCTACAATATCTTGTACCGTAATTTTATTATATGGCTTTTTCTCTAACAACTGCCAAAATGCTACAATAATTTCATGTTTTGTTCTATTCATCTTTATTGCCCCCATCTGCAACACTACAATCATTATATCTAAAAACAACCCCTTTTACAACAACACAGAGAGCTTCTCATAGCAGTTTTCTAATACTGAGAAGCTCTCTGTGTTTTCAGTTAATTAAAAATTCATTGCAACATCCCACGCACCCCAAATAACCGTACGAAGATTTCCAACCTTTTTGCAGTCACCAACAAGTGGTAACTTTCCACTATTCTCAAGTGGTGATGGAAGATAACCAACAGACATAATCACATCATCACCTTGAATAACTTCTTTGCTGCCATCTTTACGTTTAATAATAACACCTTCTTCTGTAATAGAATCCACAGCTGTTTCCAGATAAACTGGAACTTCATGTAATTTGAAGAAGTCACGAAGGTATGAGCTATTTGCGAGAAATACCCCTGGGACAGCAATAAGATCTTTTTTCATTTCGATGATGATTGGATTTTTCCCCTGCAAATATAAATCATAAGCGATTTCACAACCGGTTAATCCTCCACCAACAATGATTACATTTTGACCAACATTCTTTTTCTTAATTGCTTTTAGGGATATATACCCTAATTGATGGCTGTGGTTTGTATGATTTTCTTTTCAGTCTTTCTACCAAGTCATCTATGTTTTGCTCCAGATTTCTCCCGTACTCTTTCTTAGTAATCTCATCAACACCGACTGCTTTGTTTCCGTCTAATTCTTTGTGACATTGCAAAAGCATTTCTTTATTGATTAGATGATACAACGATGTGAACTCTGGTCTCGGCGAATTTGCCGATATTTCTGCTATTCTTTCTAATTTCGTTTCCATCAATACCTCCGTCCCTGAGTACGGTTGATGTGTCCTCAGAAAGACCATTATTATGTAGCTCCCTTTCCTCCGTTGGCATTACCCAACTTCTTCAGTACTATGAAGCTATCCGACTGCCTACTGTTCTTTTGACATTCTCCTGTTTTGCAGTTGTTTGCCATACTTGCAATGGCAAGAAACAATAGGCTCTCCCCAGTTGACTGAATAATCACAATGTAAAACATAAAGTGCTCTTTGACCCCGCAGAAGCAAACCATTTCTTACCATGACGATTTGGTTTGTGTTGCTTTCCGCTGGAATTAAAACGTCAGCCTT
>URRQ01000073.1 GCA_900550235.1 uncultured Lachnospiraceae bacterium | reverse complement strand
ATAAACCACCTGCTGTGCAGGTGAGTTAGGAATGCTTCAGCTTACAGTAAAAAACCTCCAGTGTTATAATTAATGTAAGGTTCGCCAACCGCATTAATAAACAAAGGAGGTATCCATATGGATAGTAATAGTTTATCACATACGAAATGGAATTGTAAGTATCATATTGTTTTTGCACCGAAATATAGAAGGAAAGTAGCATATGGAAAAATAAAGCAGGACATTGCAAATATTTTAAGCATGTTATGCAAAAGAAAAGGTGTAAAAATCGTAGAAGCAGAAATATGTCCAGATCATGTACATATGTTAGTAGAAATTCCGCCAAGCATAAGTGTATCGTATTTTGTAGGGTATTTGAAAGGGAAAAGTACACTCATGATATTTGAAAGACATGCAAATTTGAAATACAAATATGGAAATAGACATTTCTGGTGCAGAGGATATTATGTAGATACAGTAGGGAAAAATGCAAAGAAAATTCAAGAATATATAGCAAATCAATTACAAGAAGATTTGGAATATGATCAAATGACACTAAAAGAGTATGTTGACCCGTTTACGGGTGAGCCAGTAAAACATAACAAATAAAATAAGCCCTTTAGGGCTTAGTGGGTAAATGATGTTGCGTTTGGCGAACCGATTGCGATGAGTCTTTAGACTCCAGTGCCGGTAACAGACCCTTATAGGGTCAAAGCAAGCCACCGGCTAAGCCGGTGGTCTTGACTATGTAGTGGAATAGAAAAGCATGATAAAAGTGTGAGTATGAAAGTATGTAAAGACGAAAAAAGAACTAGGAGAAAAACAAATGGAAAAAAATTTTATGAGTAGTAAAGAGAAAAATATAACTTTTTATCAAGTATGGGAATGGATACAAAAGAATAGAGCAATTGTATTAGCGATTATTCCTTTGTTAGGATCGTTATTGATGGGAATTATGAGAGTCGCATTTAGATATTATATGGAAGGGCAGGCATCTTATTTTCATATTTCAGAAGAGCAAATAATTCAAAATTATCCAAGTAGTATTGTTAGTATGTTGTCAGGAGGAATAATAGGAAGTCTATATATTTTATGTAATATATGGAGTGTAAGATCAATATTGAAACAGAAAACTATATTAAAGAAGATAAAAAGATTAGCAGTTTTGACGGTATTTGTTCCTTTGGGGATCTTAATTGTGGTAAATGCATTAATTTTGCCGGATAAAAGTTGGGGAAAAGAATTTATTTTTGGGAGTCTATCGATTATTATTGCACATGCAGGTTGTACAATTGGCATCGGAGGATTTATATTTCATTTTGTACATAGTGATTTGGTGGATTTTTCTAAAATATCTTTAGGAATTGAAGAAAAAATAAAGAAAAGTATTTTAAAGAAAAAAATAAATATGAAACAAAAGGAATCAGAAGAAAATACGGAGGATAGAAAAGAGCCGGAAAATGAGAATAAAATGCGTGATTTTATAATAATAACTTTGGTAGGAATTCTCATAGTGATAGGGGTTACTTTATGGTGTCCGTATCATTATGGGGAAGAAAACGTAAAAAATCAAATGTTTTTTTCAGTCACACAAATTAACGGAGTTGATTATGCAGTAGTCATGTCAGATGGGGAAAGTGTAGTTCTAAAAAAATGTAAAGAAGAGAATGGTATTTTGAAAATTTTCAAAGGGGGATCAAGAAAAGAAAATTGTAGTGGGCTATGGATAACCGAAAAACAATTTAAGGGTAATGAGATTGTTGATGCAGAATGGGAGGAATAAGTATTATTCCAAGATTAGAAGAATAGGCGCTTGTTTTGTTCATAAACTATATAAAGTCAAACCATCAGGATTTTATATGAGTCAGAAAGCGGAGAATTTATTAAATCTTGCCTTGGACGCGACCGAAGCAGAGCGTGAAAAATCATTGGAGTTGGATGTCGGGTATAATCCGATCGATAGGGAATGGGATTTGATCATCAAATATTCAGGTACATTAGAAATGGTGAGGGCACTTGCCGTATCTGTGACAGAACTGGTGAATCAGTATGCGGTGATCAAAATCCAAGAATCGAAGATCGATGCGTTGACACGGCTGTCCGAAGTGGATTTTATTGAAAAACCAAAGAGATTATTTTTTCAGGTGATGAACGGAAAGAGAGTTTCCTGTATCGATGAGGTACAGAAAACTCCTTTTTCTGTTTGGCGAAAAATAGCACCCAGCGAGCAGGCTGAGGAGCGGGGCGGAAACTCAAATCTTTATGGAAACGGTATTTTGGTCGGTGTTGTGGACAGTGGGATCGATATTACGCTTCCGGACTTCCGCTATCCGGACGGGACGACCCGGATCCGGGCGCTTTGGGATCAGTCTATTCCGGGAAATCCGCCGGATGGATATGCGATAGGAACAGAATATACACAGGCGCAGATTAATGTAGCATTGGCGGTTGAGAGCAGGGAAGAGCGGGAACAGATGATTCCAAGCAGGGATATTTCGGGACATGGAACGGCTGTTGCGGGAATTGCAGCCGGAAGCGGAGAATATCAGGGCGTGGCACCGGCAAGTGAGTTGATCGTTGTCAAGATGGCAAGTCCGAGGGCGGATGGATTTCCAAGGACAACAGAATTGATGCAGGGAGTAGATTATGTGATCAAGAAAGCGGTGGAGTATCAAATGCCGATTGTAGTTAATTTGAGCTTTGGAAATACATACGGTTCGCATGACGGCACCTCTTTGATCGAACGATTTTTAGATGACATTTCAAATTATTGGAAAAATGTAATTTGTGTCGGGAGTGGAAATGAGGGAAACAGCGCGGGGCATACGAGCGGCAGTCTTGCGGAGATGCAGGAGGAGGCGGTTCAGTTAGGTGTACAGATGAATGAGCCGGGACTTAATGTACAGATTTGGAAATCCTATGTGGATGAAGTAGACATTTCTATTCAAAATCCATCCGGTGTGCGTGTGGGGCCGATTCGGGAAAATCTGGGAACGCAAAGATTTGTGATGGGGAATACGGAAATCTTGCTTTATTATGGAGAACCGAGTCCTTATAGTGTGCGGCAGGAGATTTTCTTGGATTTTCTCCCGAGGCAATCTTATGTTGATGCCGGCGTATGGCAGATCATTCTGACCCCGAGGCATATCGTAGAGGGCGGATATCAGATGTGGCTTCCAAGTCAGGGTGCGCTCAATGTGGGGACGGCCTTTTTGTTTCCGGTCAGCCGGACGACGCTTACGATCCCGTCCACAGCATCCCGCGTGGTGACCGTGGGCGCGTATGATCCGCTGACATTTACTTATGCAGATTTTTCTGGGCGGGGACCGGCAGAGGGGCAGGAGGGAGCGGCGGCTTTTAAACCGGATCTTGCGGCTCCGGGAGTTCGGATCACGGCTCCGGAAGTTGGGGGCGGTTATGCAGAGGTTACGGGAACGTCTTTTGCGGCGCCGTTTGTGACAGGAAGCGCAGCGCTTTTGATGGAGTGGGGAATCGTAAAGGGGAATGATCCTTATTTGTATGGGGAAAAAGTGAAAGCATATTTAAGGAGAGGAGCGAGACCGCTGCCGGGGGAAGCGGAATATCCGAATGACCAGGTGGGGTATGGATATCTTTGTCTAGCACAAAGTTTTCCTAAGAAATAAAGTAAAATCACAAAATACTGTTGATATGATGAAAGTTTAATAAAAAAATATTGCTGTATAATTGTTTAGAGATATTGAAGATAATAATAATATATAGTATAATTTTATTATACAAATAAGAAGTTAAAATCAAACAAATAAAACTGAAATTAACAAACAAAATGATAAAGTTGAACAAAGGGGATTGGATGAAATGAAAATATCAACAGCTGAGATTAAAATGTTAATAAAAGAATGTGTTAGGCAGGGAGGAATGCATACTGCACCAGATTTTAAAGAGTATATAGCAGCGAATAGTGGGAAAGATGTCACACGTGGACAGATATCTGGGGCAATATCTCAGTTAGTTGATACGAAAGAAATTGTAAGAGTTGGGCGTGGTTTATATGCAAAGGATATGAAGGTGACTATAAATAAAAAGAAAAATACAGATAATGAAGCAGAGGATACATTAAAGATACAAATATATAATACCTTGGTTAAAGTAGAGAAAGAATTAGCAACAACAATCAGTTCGATTGACATTTGGGAGTTAAATGGTGAAAATTTTGAAATTGTGACAAAAATGCGTGAATTAAAAGATACTATAGAAGGAATAAAGGCGCAATGTAAATAAAATATTATATAGGAACATGATCAATATTTTAAGAAATTATCTGCATAGAATTTGAAGAGAAACTAATTGATAAACCAGAAAATGGTGAGAAATTTTAGTTTTTAAAGCAAGATGAGAGAAGCGACTTTGGAGTAGAAGCTAATATTATTTTAAGGGAAGCGAAAGATTATGAGTAAGAATAAAATTAACTCTAGGTTAATAACGAGGAATTCGAAGAAGCAAGGGGGGCTGAAAGTATTTTCCTGTTGTGAAAGAATGTATTTATTAGATACTTGGTATGTGGTAAAGCCTAAGAAAAAACGGGATGATGAAGCTGCTTTGAATAAAGCGTTGAACGCAATAACAGCATCAATTAAGTAATAAAAATGGCAGTTAGACTGCCTAAGAGGGCGAGGTGTTACAATGACCATAGAAGAAATTCTTACAGGAGAATCAAAGAATGTGGAGTTCAAAGAAAATCTGCCGGAGAAAAGCATTAAGTATATGAAGTCTGTAGTTGCCTTTGCAAATGGAACCGGAGGAAAAATCATTTTCGGAATTGCCGATAAAACCAGAGAGGTTGTCGGCTTTGACAAAGAAGATGTGTTCAAGAAAATGGATGCCATTGCAAATGCTGTATCAGACAGCTGTGAACCGGCAATTATCCCAGATATCACTTTACAGACGGTTGATGGTAAGACTGTCATTGTGGTAGAGGTTTCTGAGGGCAGACAGCGTCCATATTATATCAAAGCTCTTGGCAGAGATGGCGGTGTATATGTCCGTGTTGCCGGAACTACCCGTCTTGCCGATGAGTATATGATAAAAGAATTGTTGTTTGAGGGAAGCAATCGTTACTACGATCAGGCT
Organism: uncultured Lachnospiraceae bacterium; assembly: GCA_900550235.1. Taxonomy (GTDB): domain Bacteria; phylum Bacillota; class Clostridia; order Lachnospirales; family Lachnospiraceae; genus Faecalimonas. The sequence continues at coordinate 434 of URRQ01000073.1, read as the reverse complement.
TTATGTACTGGGGTAAATGTTACAGATGAAGATATTGATGCCCTTTGCAAAGCGATGAAGGAGCAGGCTGTCCAAAATGCCCGTACAGAGGAACAGAAAGCATCCATTAAAGATGTTGGCAGACAGCAGTTGCGTTCCTGGGGGATTCTGATTGAGCGTGATGGAAAAGATTATCCGTCCAATGCGTTTGCTATTTTGACTGGTAACGGAGGACTTCATGTTGCAACGCAATGTGGTGTGTTCAAAGGGACAACGAAAGCAGTATTTGTTGACCGTAGAGAATATACAGGTCCGCTTTGGGAGCAGATAGATGAAGCATTTCAGTTTGTTCTTAGAAATATTCATTTGGGTGCTACCATTGTGGGAATTTATCGGCAGGATATTTATGAGATTCCACCGGATGCCATTCGTGAGTTGATTATCAATGCTATGGT
>URRQ01000072.1 GCA_900550235.1 uncultured Lachnospiraceae bacterium | reverse complement strand
GATATCTGACAGATGCGATTCCGAAAGGAAAGCAACTGGATTATACACAGCCATCACATAATTACTAATATCACGTTCAATCTTAAGTTGTAGCGTTATCTGCACTTCCGACTCCACAACCTCATGTTGAAATGCTTTTGAATTGATTAAGTCTTTAATCTTTGAAATATAATGACTATTTACGCCTACATATCCATATGCTAATGGTCCATACAAAGCAACTTTTATTGCAGTAAAAAGAGAAGTTTTACCCGCCCCATTTTTTCCACCAATGAGTACAATGTTTTTTCCAGCATCAGTTATCTCGAAATCAAATTCATTATTACCCTCATAGGAGCTGAAATTATATAATTTTACTTTATTGATTTTCATTTTCAATCTCCTCTATTATTTCATAATGTAGCCATTGCTGATTCAATAGCCTGTCTATTCCATCCCTAAGTATTTTTTGATTTGAATAATTTTTATTTCGATAAACCGATAATAACAGATTTCGAATTAATTCCTCTGGAACATTATTTCTCTGAGCCAGATTTTCTAATTCAACAACAGTTTCTTTATCAATCAAAGGTTCTTTATAGTCATACCAAGGAAGCCTTTCTCCAGTTATTTCCTCATATAATTCCACTAAAACTCTTCGAGATAAGTCTAATTCTTGATCCCAGATTTCATCAATTGCTTTCAGTTCATCTAATGTTATAAGTTCATATCCCATAACCTTTTGGGTTTCTAACAACTTTCGAAGAATAAGTTTTCTTGCTTTCCAGTTAAATGGACCGAATCCCATATTACCTTGCTTATCACGATATACTGTTCCATTTCTTCTCTTTTTCTCTCGATATTCTTCATTATCTCGTATACTCATAATCCAACTTCTAAATTCAGCAAGTGGTATCAACTCTCTATGTCCACTTTTTATAAATCCATTTAACGACTTATCTTCTTTTACAACTGTGCACACCCAACACCCAAAACGTGAATTACCACAGCTCTGTGTCTGACCACCTGCATGAATACCAGCAAAAGGACATTCTCCACTATCTGCATCAGCATAAAGCGATAACAACTCGCTATTATCTGATCCCCAAGGTGTTCTTCCGCCATCACACCTAAGTAAAACATCCCATACATCATCTGTGGTAAGTTCTACAATAGGGTTATAAACATATGCATCCTGTATGTTTTCATGTCGGTTAAGAAGTCTATTTGCAAGCTCTCTGCCTTCAATTCTTCTCTTTCGTGCTATACTTTCTGCTTTTCTGACTCCAAGAAGAACAACCACTTCTTTTCCTTCCTCATCAATAACTCTTTGAATATATTCACCGCTAGGATTTATTTTCAATCTATCTGTACACCATCTGAATGTTCCATTCATTCTAGGTGTAGGGAATCCTCTTCCAATTACATTTGCCCAAAACGAATTGTTTGGTGGAGGTGTAACCATAGCCGACTTTATTGGCAATCCATCTCGATCTGCTGCCTGCCCCAACAAATCATTCATTTTGCTCAAATATATTTTTATTAGTGGATTTTCAATTAGAGTATCTGAAGATACAATATAAACATTTTTATGTCTATCTTCTGGATCTAATCCCAATAACATCTTATAAACAAGTTCGACCACAGTTGTAGAATCCTTACCACCGCTATATCCTATAACCCATGGTCTGTCATCAGACTTGTAGACATACTTAATTTCTTCAATTAACTCCTCGAGCGTATTTTCGTTAAAATAACTATTCGCCATCTTTATCACCTCTTTGTTGAGCCACTTCGTTTAATAAACGCAAGCTCAGCTCTTTTTTTGTGTCGTCCATAGTTTCAACGACATTTAATATCTGCTGTTCATAGCTGCTTTCCTCAGTGATAAGTGTTCTTCTACCAATAAGTTCATCTAAAGAAATCTTGTATAAATCAGCTGCACCATGTAGAAATTCCACATCTGGTGCCGTGGTATTCCTTTCTATGTTACTCACTCTTTGTTGAGACAAATTGAGAGCCTCTGCTAATTGTTTTTGTGTATATCCATATTTCTTTCTTAATTCAGATAATCTGCTTCCAATTTCCATAGAAATGCCACCTTTCCAATTTTTTATTGTACTATAATTAAGCTTTTTTCACAATAAAATTTTGTATTTTAGGTCTTGACTAACAAAATCTTTGTATTATAATAAAAATACAAAGATTTTGTTAGTTCAAAAACAGGAATGGAGGATTAAAACAATGTTTATTTGTAAAATATGCAATGAAGAGTACGATGAAAACATGCATTATAGTCGTGATTCCAGGTACTGCAAAAAATGTGGAGAAGAGCGCACTCAATATCTCTCTTACAGACGTGACACCTTAGCTTCATTGCGTTCTATGCCTCTTGAAGCTAAAATAATTCAGACAAAGTTTCTTATTAATCAAGCTGTTAGAACATTTGGAGAAGACCACTGCTACATATCTTATTCAGGTGGAAAAGACTCTACCGTGTTATCTCATATTACTAAACAATTGTACCCTAACATATTACATTTATTTGCAAATACCACTAATGAATATCCTGAAACCTTAAAACACATCCAATGGGAAATTAAAGAAAACCATACCAATATCATGATTGTCTATCCTATAGATTCTAAGGGAGAAATGTGGAATTTCAAAAAAGTAGTAGAGTACTATGGGTATCCTATGTTCTCCAAACGCGTTTCTAACGCCATCAGAACATATCAACACGCAAAAACGCCTCGTACTAAGCAAAACTCTATCGATTACATAGAACGCAACTTCAAGAAATATCAAGAATATATGGAGTTACCTATTTCTGATAAGTGTTGCGACAAACTAAAAAAGGAGCCACTTCGCCGAAAAGCAAAAGAATTAGGGATGAAATGTGTTATATTAGGAATTTTGGCATCCGAAAGCTACCAACGTGAAAAGGCATGGCTTGAGTATGGCTGTAATGTTTTTTATAAATTTAAAGACAACCAATGTAAGCCTCTCTCTTTTTGGACTGATGATGATATCAATGAATATATTGAAAAATATAATGTTAAAATACCAGATTTATACAATATGGGTTATACAAGAAACGGTTGTATGTTTTGTGGGTTCGGAGTTCACCTTGAAGCTCCTGAATCCAATCGTTATCAAAAATTGAAAGGAACTCATCCAAAGCAATATGCCTATTTTATCGACAATTTTGGTGGCATGATGATTCAGTTTGATATAGTTGTATAGTAACTATGCAAGCAAGTATAAGCGAGAAGAGATTAGCAATATTTTCTCTTTTCGCTTGCAAATTAACGGGAGCATCCCAGAGTTTGTGTAAACCTCCAAACTGATGTAAGATAAAATTACTCAGTTTGGAGGTTATTTTTATGGCAAGAAGAAAAGACAGCCCACAAAAAGCAGCAATGAGAGAAATGATGCGTGACTATCTGAAAAATAATGATATCAGCATCAAAGATGGCACCGATGTAAATAGCATCATGCGTGACATGATGTCTGTCCTTTTGGAAGGTGCTCTGGATGAAGAACTGGATGAGGAATTAGGATATTCCAAGTATGACTACCGAAACAAAGAAACAGACAATAGCAGAAATGGACATTCCAGCAAAATCATGCACACCAGTTATGGAGATATGGATGTGGCGATCCCAAGGGATCGTAACGGTGATTATGAACCACGGCTGATTAAAAAATATCAAAATACCGTAACTCAGGACATGGAAGAAAAAATACTTTCCATGTATGCCAAGGGAATGACAACTGGAGACATTGAATCCCACATGCGTGAATTATACGATATTGATATTTCTGACAGCACAATCAGCAGGATCACAGATAAAATCCTGCCGATTGTAAAAGAGTGGCAGGAACGCCCTCTGGAAGAAGTGTATGCTGTAGTATTTATGGATGCAATTCACTATCATGTCCGCAGTGAAGGACGTATTGTAAAACGTGCGGTTTACATTGCCCTTGGTATCGACATGAATGGGAAAAAAGATGTTCTTGGAATGTATGTTGGAGAAAACGAAAGTGCAAAGTTCTGGCTTTCTATCATGAATGGATTAAAAAACAGAGGCGTTGAGGATATCCTGATTGCATGCGTTGATGGTTTAAATGGATTTCCACAGGCAATCGAGGCTGTTTATCCAAAAACAGAGATCCAGCAGTGTATCATCCATCAGATCCGCAATTCAACGAAGTTTGTTTTATACAAAGACATCAAAAAACTGATGGCTGATCTGAAGCTTGTATATGCAGCTCCGACGGAAGAAACCGCTTTAAATGAACTGGAACTGTTCAAGGATAAATGGGATTCCAAGTACCCAAAAATCTATAAATCCTGGCATGATAACTGGGCAACCCTGTCCACTTATTTCAAATATCCGGAGGCAGTAAGACGGTTGATTTATACCACAAATGCCATTGAAGGATTCAACCGCCAGCTCAGGAAAGTGACCAAAAGCAAAACGGTTTTTCCATCAGATGACAGCCTTTTGAAAATGTTATACCTGGCAACCATGGATATCACGAAAAAATGGACCGGTCACCGGCAGGATTGGGACAGATTCATTCTCAGCTGGAAATCTATTTTGAAGAACGCCTGATTGGACGCAACCTGTAAAACCAGCTTGTTTTAGGCAGGTTTTATTGACATGCAAAAAAGCTCCTGTATAATGCAGATATGGGCAGAAACCCGGAAAATCGGCTCTGCCCATTTGTAACTATTCATAAATCTTATATCAGTTTTTAACGTTTACACAAAACTTGAAACGGTCTCAAACGGTCTCGACTTGGTGCGTGATTCTGGTCAGCATAAGCTGACAAATTCATTACAGAATCACTGCGCATCCTCGCGGAACGTTTATCTCAGTCGGAGATTGGACTCCCACTGAGACAAATTTGTTATTACTCACCACCTGAAAGATGTGGGAGTCTTCTCGACTGAGATAAATCTTTCCTTTACAATTTTTCACCCAAAAGAATTATATCATATATATCACTCTGCGCCGATCAATAATTTCTTTGGTATATAACCATTTAAGAATTCAACTCTTCACAATTTCTTCTACCAGTATTTTCACCACTTGTATGTTTAATGGTTCGTCCTTTGTTTCATAAGTAAGAATCAACTGTTTTCCGGGTATAATCCCATCTTCTATATAGTCATTTGCCTTTCTAACAAAGTCATTCGAATATATTTGGTTTCCCAACATTCCAATATGTTCCCAGTAATATATCTTTCCACTTTTCTTATTCAGAATTGTAAAATCCGGATGTACAATTCTATTTGCTTTCTTTAGATACAACTCTGCTTCATAACGATAACTTAGATTATCTGCTTTCTTGTTCAGCATATTGGCAATAATGATTTCTGATTTTGAGCGAACAATTTCTCCTCTGTCTGTCTCAAATCGTAATCCATCAGTGAACTTGTCATATTTTTTCCACTGCTACTTTTCCCATTGTTCTGCACGTAATTCTTCTGGCAGATAAATTGCATCAACAAAGGATTTTCTTTCAGATGACAGTTGTCTGTAAATATCCGTCTTTTTTTCAGGAAAGTAATGTTTTTCAAAGTTTTTCAACGCTTGTAATTCTTTTTCCACACAGGATAACATCTTATGATAGTATGACTTTTCCACCAGCTTCTGTACCAATTGTTCATCGCCTGTAAAAGAATCCACTGTTTCATTATCCTTATTCATATATTTATGATAATATCTAGGTTTCCCTGCTGACGACCTGCTTATTCGAAGAGATCCTTCCGGTTCATTCTTGATTTTTTCTTCTAATTCTAACTTGACCTGCTGTAATTCTTTAATATTCTTCTGTACTTCTTCTTTTATATTTGTCATAGCGTGTCCCTTTTCCCTTTCTTCTTATTGTGGGGATACCACCTCGTATCCCTTTTCTTCCTTTTCTCACCTCCGGGATACCACTGCGTATCCCTTTTCTTCCTTTTCTCACCTCCGGGGTACCACTGCGTGTCCCTTTTCCCTTTCTTCTTATTGTGGGGATACCACCTCGTATCCCTTTTCTTCCTTTTCTCACCTCCGGGATACCACTGCGTATCCCTTTTCTTCCTTTTCTCACCTCCGGGGTACCACTGCGTGTCCCTTTTCCCTTTCTTCTTATTGTGGGGATACCACCTCGTATCCCTTTT
>URRQ01000071.1 GCA_900550235.1 uncultured Lachnospiraceae bacterium | reverse complement strand
TGGGTGGAATGAACTTACAGAAGGAAAGAAGAAAGGTATCCTGCAGATTTTCTTTGAACAGTATAAGGATTTTCTTGTACTGATTCTAATTGCATCAGCAATCATATCTGGTATGCTTGGAGATGTGGAAAGTGCGGCAGTTATCGTGACGGTTATTACGATCAATGCAATCTTGGGAACAATACAGACGGTAAAAGCAGAACAATCTCTGCAGAGTTTAAAGAATCTTTCTGGCCCGGAGGCAAAAGTATTGCGTGATGGTACAGTCGTTCAAATTCCGGCAAGAGAACTGGTTGTTGGAGATGTGATACTGCTTGAAGCAGGAGATATGATTCCGGCTGATGGAAGACTGATTGAAAATGCAAGTCTTAAGATTGATGAGAGTGCTCTTACAGGAGAAAGTCTTGCAGTTGAGAAAAACATGGATACAATATTGACGGAAGCGCCACTTGGTGATCGGACAAATATGTTATTTTCCGGTAGTTTTGTAACGTATGGGCGTGGGAAAGCTGTTGTAACGGATATAGGAATGCAGACAGAAGTCGGAAAGATTGCAGGACTTTTGAAGTCAACTTCGGAAAAACAGACACCACTTCAGGTGAGTTTGGAAGTCTTTGGAAAGAAGCTTTCTATTATGATTCTGGTATTTTGCGGACTCTTATTTGCAATAAATGTGTTCCGCGGTGAAAAGATCAGCAGTGCATTTATGTTTGCAGTAGCACTTGCAGTAGCAGCAATTCCTGAAGCGCTAAGTTCTATCGTGACAATTGTACTTTCTTTCGGAACACAGAAGATGGCAAAAGAGCATGCAATCATTCGTAAACTACAGGCGGTAGAAGGACTTGGAAGTGTTTCTATTATTTGTTCGGATAAGACAGGAACGCTCACACAGAATAAAATGACGGTTGAAGATTATTATATAGATGGAAAAAGAATTTCAGCAGAGGCAATTGATATATCAGATCAGGCACAAAAATGTCTTTTAAATTACAGTATTCTATGTAATGATTCGACAAATGAAAATGGAGTAGAAATTGGAGATCCAACAGAAACAGCATTGATTAATCTTGGAAGTCGATATGGGATAGAGGCGGCAAGCGTAAGAAAGCTTTATCCAAGAAATGGAGAACTGCCATTTGACAGTGATCGAAAGATGATGTCAACACTTCACCTGATAGATGGTAAAAATCAAATGATTGTAAAAGGTGCAGTCGACAAGCTCCTGGAACGTACAGAGCAAATCTGGACGAAAGAGGGAATTCGAAAAATTACTGAGGAAGATAAAGAAAAAATACAACGTCAAAATCAGGAATTTTCGATGGAAGGTTTAAGAGTATTGGCTTTTACCTATCGTGAAATTCCTAAGAATCACACATTAACGATACAAGATGAGGATCACTTAGTATTTCTTGGTTTGATTGCGATGATGGATCCTCCGAGAGAAGAATCAAAAGCTGCGGTAGCGGAATGTATAAAAGCGGGAATTCGACCGGTTATGATCACCGGAGATCATAAAATTACAGCAGCAGCAATTGCAAAGAGAGTTGGAATATTACATGATTTATCGGAAGCCTGTGAAGGGGCAGATATAGAAAATATGAGTGACGAGGAACTCAAAGAATTTGTCTCAAATATTTCTGTGTATGCAAGAGTGTCACCGGAACATAAAATTCGCATTGTTCGGGCATGGCAGGAAAGAGGAATGATTGTGGCAATGACAGGAGACGGTGTCAATGATGCACCGGCATTAAAGCAGGCAGATATTGGTGTTGCAATGGGAATGACCGGAACGGAAGTTGCGAAAGATGCAGCAGCGATGGTACTTACAGATGATAACTTTGCAACAATCGTAAAAGCAGTGGAAAATGGACGAAACTTATATCAGAATATCAAGTATGCGATACAGTTTCTTTTGTCAGGAAATTTCGGAGCAATTTTAACCGTTCTTTGTTCATCGGTTGCAGGACTTCCGGTGCCATTTGCACCAGTACATTTACTCTTCATTAATCTTTTGACGGATAGTCTTCCGGCAATTGCGTTAGGCTTAGAGCCGGATAGAAGTGAAGTGATGAGTGAAAAACCGAGATTGGCAGATGAGTCGATATTGACAAAAGATTTTCTTAGCAAAATCGGTCTGGAAGGTTTGGTAATTGGAGCAATGACAATGATCAGTTTTTTGACAGGATACAACCAGAATGGTACATTGCTTGGAAGCACGTATGCTTTTGGAACTCTTTGTCTGGCACGTTTGTTTCATGGATATAATTGCAAATCAGATCATCCGGTCATTTTTACAAAAGGTCTCTTTCATAACAAGTGGCTTCAGGGAGCATTTGTGTTAGGTGCAGTACTCATTACAACAGTACTGACGGTTCCTGGTTTCCATAACTTATTCAAAGTGGAAACGTTGAATCTGATGCAGCTTGGATGTGTATATTTATATGCTTTTGCAAGCCTTCTGATTATTCAATTACTTAAGTGTATACGTATGAAACTAAGAAAAAGAGGGGAAAGATAGTGGATTTAAGTAGATGTTCTATGAAAAAAATTCGAGAACTGATTGTGTTTACGGCATTTCTTGTAGTTGCTTTGTGGAAATTCGATGTGGTGATTGAAGTGCTGAAGTCAATATGGAAAATTGTGTTTCCTTTTGCGCTTGGTGGTGCAATTGCCTTTGTGATTAATGTACCAATGAGTTTCCTGGAAAAGAAAATGCTCGGAAAGATAAAAGAAAATAATAAAATAGGAAAAAAAGCTGCGAGACCGATAAGCCTGCTTCTTACAATTATATTGGCAGCAGGTGTAATGGTATTGGTAATGTTTGGTGTGATTCCACAGCTTACACAGACCATGGGAAATCTGATGACGAGTATTTCAGATTTTATCCCACAGATGCAAAACTGGATTCGGGAATTTTCACATGATAATCAGGATATTATGAAATTGGTAGATCAGCTGCAGTTTCAGCCTGATCAGGCAATTAAATGGGGAATAAGTCTTCTTGGAAACGGAGTCGGAAATATGATGAATACGACGATGTCAGCAGTAGGTTCCATTGCCAGTGGATTAGCGACCTTTTTTATTTCGTTTTCCTTTGCATGCTATATTCTTTTTCAGAAGGAAAAATTACATTTACAGGTAAGAAAAGTGATTTTCGCTTTTATTCCAAAACAAAAAGCAGATGCAATTCTTAACATATGTTCGCTGACATATCGGACATTTGCAAATTTTCTTGCAGGGCAGTGTCTGGAAGCAGTAATTCTCGGAATGATGTTTGTTATCACGCTAAGTATTTTAAAAATGCCATATGCACTTTTAATTGGAATTTTGATCGCGTTTACCGCATTGGTTCCGATCTTTGGAGCCTTTATTGGCTGTGCCGTGGGAAGTTTTCTGATCTTTATGGTAAATCCAAAACAGGCAGTTTTATTTATTATAGTTTTTCTGCTTTTGCAGCAGATAGAAGGTAATCTGATCTATCCTCATGTGGTTGGCGGATCAGTAGGACTTCCATCAATTTGGGTACTGGCGGCAGTTACAATCGGCGGAAATCTTATGGGAATTATAGGTATGCTGATTTTCATTCCACTTGTATCGGTATTTTATACTATATTCCGGGAGTTCGTATATCTGCGCCTAAAAAAACAACATATAAAACGAGTAACGAGAACGGATGTGGAAGAGTATGCGGAGGAGGAAATTGCGTCATCCTTTATTGTGCCGAATGAAAAATAATGAGATGATACAAATATAAATGAAGTGTAATGCCGATTATTAAGACGTTATAAAAATAGATTACAAAGGAAGAAGATATTATGAAGAAAATAGGAATCATGACAGACAGCCACAGTGGAATTTTGAGCGAAGAAGCGCAGAGACTCGGAATTAAGGTACTACCGATGCCCTTTTATATCGGAGAGAAAGTGTATCGTGAAGGAGTAGATCTTTCCAGAGATGAATTTTATGATATGCTTCGAAAGGGCGTAGATGTATCTACATCTCAGCCGTCACCAACAGAAGTTATGGATATGTGGAAAGAGATGCTGAAAGAATATGAGGAGATTGTTTATATTCCTCTTAGTAGTGCTTTAAGTGGGTCCTGTATGACAGCAGAAGCCATGGCAAATGAAGATGAATTTGCCGGTAAGGTGTTTGTCGTAGATAACGGTCGTGTGGCAACCCCGATGCATCGTTCTGTTCTTGATGCAGTAGAAATGGCAGAAGAAGGATACAGTGTAGTCGAAATCAAGAAAATTCTTGAAGAAACCAGAGAAAAAATGACAATTTATATCGGGCTCAGCACACTGAAATATCTCAAAAAAGGAGGAAGAGTCAGCTCTGTGACAGCTTTGGCAGCAGATGTCCTGAATATCAAACCTGTTATGCATTTCAGCACAGGAAAGCTTGATATCTACCAGAAATGCCGTGGTATGAAGAAATCACGTAAAGTTATGATCGATGCAATGAAGCATGAGCTGGAAACGAATTTCCGAGAAGAATATGCTGCGGGTAAAGTGTACCTGATGGCGGCGTCCAGCAGTACCGATGAAGTGACAGAAGAATGGGTAAACCAGATTAAAGAAAGTTTCCCGGGAATGGAAGTCATGTGTGATAAACTTTCCTTCGGTTTGTCCTGTCATATCGGTCCGGATGGACTGGGAATCGGATGCACCTGTAAGCCAGTGTAAAAAACTGCTCCGGAGAAGATAAAATAAAAGATTAGGGTGTCAAAAGGTTTATAGCCTTTGATATAAATTTGTACCTTGAAAACTTAACACGATATGTAAAAACATTGGATTCTTTGGTAAAATGTAGGTAGCATTTTATGAGGTGATCTATATGTCTTTTGTTAAAAATGATAATCAACAGCTTACTGTTTTAGACAGTACTTTTAATCTTACAGAACGCGAAAAACGAATGTTAGAAAAATCATGGGCAAATACTTTTGCAGACAAAGTTTTTCCTGCTATTGATGAAAATATTTTTTCTGTTCTTTACAGTAAAAAAGCATCCAGACCTAATACTCCGGTCAATGTGATTGTTGGGGCACTGATTCTTAAAGAAGCTCTTAATGTTACTGACGATGAGATCGTTGAAGCTATGGCATTTGATATCCGCTATCAGTATGCACTGCACACAACCAGTTTTGAAGAGCAGCCAATTAGTGACAGAACCCTCAGCAGGTTTAGAGCAAGAGAAAACAGAGCATGATGTTGATCTTATTCATGAATGTGTTGTAAAAATGGCAAAAGAAATATCTGATTTTATGGATATCACTCCGGATAAACAACGTATGGACAGTTTAATGGTTGCTGCAAATATCAGAAACCTCTCATTGCTTGAATTGTTTTATACTTGTGTTGCTAATCTTTGCAAAATAATGGATGAGCGTGGAACAAAAATTCCGGATGAACAATATCATTATATTAAAAAAGATGATTATAATAAATGCATTTATCACAAGCGGGATATGGATGCAACTGAGAGAAACGTTGTTGTGATGAAAGATGCAGATATCTTGATAAAGATTTGTGATTCAACCGGTGATTTTGATGATACAAGTGAATATCAGCTTCTTATTCGCCTATTAAAGGAACGCACAATCATTGATGATGGTGGCTCAAGGCGGCTTCGACAAAAAAGAGGAAGTTGAAAATCCTTCAGAAGTATTGCTTAATCCTTCTGATCCAGAAGCCACTTTCCGCTATAAAGCAGGTGGCAGACATCTTGGATACGTTGGAAACGTAGTTGAAGCTGTCGGAGAAAAAAGCAGTCTGGTCATTGTCTACGATTACCAGCAAAATACCTACGCAGATAATCAGTTTATGAAAGATTATCTTAATGAGAAAAAAGATTTTTCTGATGGTTCTTTTATTGTTGCCGATGGGGCATACAGCGGAGAAGAGAACTCACGTTTAGCATCTGAACATAATCTAAAACTTGTTACAACCAATTTCACAGGACGCAAACCAGATGAAATATATGCTGATTTTGTTTTTACTGATGATGGAAAATATCTCATCAAATGTAAGAATAATCGTGTACCTGAAGACTGTATCTATGATCCAGGCAATGAGCGTTCCGTTGCGTATTTTCGGATAAGTGACTGCGAAGGATGTCCTTACAAAGAACGGTGTCAGTCGCGTTTTCTAAAAACACGAGTCCGAAAGGAAGTATCTTGGAAATCCGTTGGTCGTGCAAAACAATTACAGTACATGCAGACGGAAGAATTTTCTGAATATGCAAAATTTAGAAATGGAGTAGAAGCAATTCCCTCTCTTCTTCGTCGAAGATATCATGTGGACAAGATACCTGTGCATGGCAAAAAACGTACCCGGTTATTCTTCGGATTTAAAATAGCAGCATTAGATTTTCAAAAGCTATTAGATTATA
>URRQ01000070.1 GCA_900550235.1 uncultured Lachnospiraceae bacterium | reverse complement strand
AGACTTTCATTACTATTTGTGCCGCCGGCTTGGCGGCGGAATGGAGATTATTATGCTGCATATTATAAATATAATCCTATCTATTGACATTGGAATACTTGGTTTTATTTTGATGTTAACGCAACACAACACATTCTTAGAACTAATTGCTGGATGCATTGCATTGATCATGTCAATCTGCGGAATCTTCATGAGCTTGTTTTCCGAGAAACTAGCCCAAAAGTTATTCCCTCCATTTAAAGAAGTTCGAAAAGGTTGGGAACCTGTTGTAATACTCATATGGGGACTGTTTGAAGCGTTCATTGGCATCTTTGTACTCGTAGGCGGTACTCCTATCAATCAAAAACTTATAATTGGCATTCTTGTTCTTACTGGAATTCTATTCTTCACCTCGATTCTTTGGAAGGTAAAAGACAATAAGAAAATGTACGGACAAGCCCGTCTGAAACCTATGCTTATTATCATTCTCCTCATCATTGGTATTTTGAGTATTTGTGTCGGGATTGGATATATCATTACAAAACAGCAATGGAAAAATCAACTTGGCGTTACTTTTGTAGTACCCCAAAACACTGATTCCCCAAAATCTTCTGATAAAAAAGTGGATTCCGACCTATATACAAAGACCCAACTATCAGAGAAGCTAAGTGAAGATTTTGACGGACAGAAGCTTTATTATTCCCTTAAAAAACCGAATGATGAACAGATTCATCTGATTCTATGGAATGATGCAGAAGAAAATGTATATATTTACATTTTAGAAAAAATAGGTGAGGAATCTTATCAGATTCAGACCACCATGCTCTCACAAAGTCTAACTTACAAAGACGTCAAAGGAAAAGAGCAAGGAATTATCGAAGAAAATTAATAGGGGAGCAATTCAATATGTACACTTATGATGAATTAAAAGAATTTGTGGATCATTGTCATAGATGTCCGCTTTGCCAAACTCGTAATCATTCTGTGATGGGTAAGGGGAATCTACACGGACAGATTCTTTTTATCGCAGAAGCGCCCGGTTACAATGAAGATCGTGACGGCATCCCTTTCACTGGAAAATCCGGAGAGTTATTTGACCGGTTGTTAGAAGAGATTCATATGAAACGAGATGAAATTTATTTAACGAATATTGTGAAATGTCATCCTCCGAGAAATCGTGATCCTTTTCCTGAAGAGCAAGAAGCCTGTATCCCCTATTTAAAATACGAGACGGTGCTTCTTCGTCCAAAAATCATCGTTTGTCTTGGGCGGATTGCCGCACAACGAATCATACGATCAGATTACCGGATCACCAAAGAACACGGCACGTTTCTTGAACGAAAAAACACTTGGATGACTGCCGTTTATCATCCATCTGCCGTACTCCGAGACGCGACAAAGCTTCCGCAGATTCAAGAAGACTTTCGAACAATCCGTGAATTGCTAGATCAGTTTTCTTGTGATTCGGAAGTAAAATGATATCAAACAGCCTATATAAAATCGGAGGATCTTTTTTGTGATCCTCCATTTTTCTTCTAATCTATGAAATTCGTCGATACCCGTTGTTCTTTTTCCGGCAAGCCGTACTCTTTTTTCCCAAGGGCAATACTCTTCATTAAGAATGTCATATTTCTTGCAAGGGCGCGCATCGTCTGCTTTCCTTCTTCGTCCATCTCAGCCTCTCCCTGTACTCTTCCGTGGATACTGTTCCAATATTGACTCGATGCGATCGGCATATTTGCAATCGTAAAATACTTATTTAATTCATCAAAGGTCGCAGAACAACCACCTCTTCTCGCGCACACAACGCTTGCTCCCACCTTCATAATCTTATCAAAATGCGTGCTGTAGAATAATCTGTCAAGACAAGCAATCAATGTCGCATTTGCTGACGCATAGTATACCGGACTTGCAACAACCAATCCGTCCGCCTCTTCAAATTTCGGAGCCAATGTATTGACAACATCATCAAAGACACATTTTCCAGCCTCGAAGCAATGACCACATGCGATGCAGCCGCGCACACTCTGATTTCCAATCTGCACAACGTCTGCCTCTACTCCTTCTTTTTCAAACACCTGCACCATCTCGCGAATAGCGATAGACGTGTTTCCTTCCATTCTTGGACTTCCGTTTAAAATCAATACTTTCATCTATAATCCTCCTGCTTCGTTTTCTATTTTTTAGTATAAATCATCTAATCTATAAACACAAATGTCATTTTTCTCTACTTGACAAATCAAGAAAAAGCTTTATAATGAACATTGTTCAAGTTGAGTAAAAGGAGAGGGAAAATGAATACAACTGTTACTTCAAAAGAAGAAATTTTACGCATAAGCAGAGAATTAATTCAGACGCAAGGTTGGAAAGCAATTAACATACGAGCTGTAGCAAAGGAATGTAACATTTCTATCGGCTCCATCTATAATTATTTCCACAACAAATCCGATCTGATCGCTGCAACTGTTGAGAGCGTATGGCAGGACATTTTCCATTTTCCCGAAAACACTGCTGTATTCAATAGCTTTGTCGGCTGTGTAGAATGGGCTTTTGATAGTATGAAAATGGGTGAGGAACGTTATCCGGGATTTTTTGCTTTTCACTCTATGATTTTTATGAAAGATGAAAAAGGAAATGGACAACAGATGATGGCCGAATCATGGAAACATATCAACGAAGGACTTTATCAGGTGCTACTACATGATCCGAAGGTTGATATGAATACCTTCGATGAAGAATTTACTCCACAAAAATTCGTAGAAATCATCTTCTCGCTAATCATTGCCGCTATCATTCGGCATGAATATGATTGTTCTGGAATCACCGGCATGATTCATCGAACGATTTATAGAAAAAATTAGTTCAAAATGAGAGAGAGTCTTCTCCAACTAAAATAAAAAGCGGAACAGCTCTTAAAAAAGATTGATCCGTTTTTGTTTTCACCAAATTGAACATTGTTCAAAAAGGAGGTTATACATATGAAAGTAAAGAAACGAACACTTTTATTGATTGCCTGTATCGTATGGGCAATTGCCGGATTCAATGTATTGCGGATTGGAATTTTGGCATATCCACCTTACCTTTCTCCAGTTAATTTTTTACTCTCGGGAGTTGTTTTCGCTGTCTTTCAATATTTTATTTTTGGACGCCTTGTGAAAAAGCACACAAAACGTATTGAAAGCTACACCGAGGAAACCCAGTTTTTCTTGAAATTTTTTGATGTAAAATCTTTTCTCATCATGGCATTCATGATGGGAGGAGGAATCTATTTACGCGCTTCCTCCCTTGCACTCGACATTTTCATCGCTGTATTTTATACAGGGTTGGGCGCATCTTTACTGTTAGCAGGCATACTGTTTGGCAGAAACTATTTCAACTATCATTCTATGCATTAAAAGAAAGTGAGGATTTTTTATGCGAGCAATTATCGAAACTTCATTTGACGTGGTTTATTTGATTTCGGTTATCACGATTGGTATTATCATGATCCGAAATTGTAATGGAAACAAAGAATACCGTTTATTCGGTATTATGGCTGTAGTACTTGGCGCCGGAGATTCCTTCCATCTTGTCCCAAGAGCGCTTGCACTTTGCACAACGGGACTTGAAAACTATACAGTTCCACTTGGTGTCGGAAAATTCATTACCTCGATCACCATGACAATTTTTTACATTATCCTATACTATGTATGGCGTCTTCGTTATAAAATTGAAGGGAAAAACAATATCACCATCGCAATTTACGTGTTATCTGCGTTGCGAATCATTCTTTGTCTCTTCCCGCAAAACAAATGGCTCAGCGCTTCTGCTCCACTTTCCTGGGGCATCTACCGCAACATTCCATTTGCATTACTTGGTCTTTTAATTATCGTTCTTTTTTACAAAAGTGCGCGCGATCATAAGGACAAGGAATTCCGCTATATGTGGCTGACGATCGTATTAAGCTTCGGCTTCTACATTCCGGTCGTTCTTTGGGCAGATACGATTCCGATGATCGGTATGCTCATGATTCCAAAAACATGTGCTTATGTATGGACCGTTCTAATCGGATATCAGGCAATGAAACATGATCATTAAAAAAAACTGTCGTTTTCTTTTATGGAAACGGCAGTTTTCTTTTCTTACAATACTTCTTTTACCAATTCTACAAAACATTTCATCTGTGGGGTTATCCATTTATTTTTATGGTAAAAGAGCTGACTATACATCTGTACTTTCGGAAGATTCGTATCAATCTGAACCAATTGACCGTTTTGCAGTTCCTTTTGTACTGTGAACTCCGGTAAAAAGGAGACTCCCATACCTCGTTTTAATAATTTAATGATTGTTTCCGTATTTCCGATTTCTAAAATAGGATCGATCCTAAGCTCTTGCTCTGCCAACAATCGTTCTAATTCATATTGATATGCTGCTCCTTTTTCAGTCAGGATAAACGACCTTTTAACCAATTCATCTATGAGTATTTCTTTCCGCTCTTCTTCTAGCGTTACAAAGATGATCTCCTCTGCTTTTTGAATGGCACAGATCCACTCTGGATCATAGATTTTTTGATCCAATGTAAATATCAAATCCAAATCATTTCTCTTCGCCATTTCCACAAGTTCTGTCGTTGTTCCTGACTTTATCACCACTTCAATCTCCGGATATTTTTCATATAACCGCAACACTAATTCCGGTAGCAATGCAGTACAGACAGACTCTACACCGCCAATGCGTATTTTCCCTCTCACTACGCTTTTCTCTCCTGAAAAATCTAATGCCTGATCTACTACCTTCATGATTTCATTCGCATGATACACAAATTCTTGCCCGTTTTCTGTTAGATATACCCTTTTTCCAATCCTCTCAAACAACTGTGTTTGCAACTCTTTTTCCAACTGCTGAATCTGTACCGTTACCGCAGATTGAGAATATCCTAACTGTTCTGCCGCCTTGGAAAAATTCTGTGTCCCTGCAACCTTTAAAAATGTAACTATGTTTCGAATCTCCATAGATGCTCCTTTATGAATATTTTTCATATATATTATAAACTTTATGAATTTAACAAATAGATAATTATAGTGTAAACTACTATCACACAAGCGTCAAGCGAACAGAGAAATGAAAGGAGTTCTAAACATGATCAATAGTGAAAACGTTTTAAACAGTGCACAGCTAGAAGCAGAAATCAAACATTTCGTTCACGATTTCTGCCTGGATAAACATGATATTCATACACAGCAAGTTATCTGGGAGGCTCCGGAAGGACAGATGGATAAAGTTAAAGCATGGGACATTCCGAAAGATGGCCGAAGCGCCAAAGATGTTGTTGAAAAAATGATGTTGGACGTCTATCAGTACCGCGGGGATTCAAACCACCCTCGTTTCTTTGGATTTGTTCCGGGCCCTGCCTCTTCTATCTCATGGCTTGGAGATATTATGACTTCTGCCTATAATATCCATGCCGGTGGAAGTAAACTTGCTCCTATGGTCAATTGTATCGAACAAAAATTATTACGATGGCTCTGTGACCAAGTAGGTTTTGGAGCTCAAGCCGGTGGAGTCTTCGTAAGCGGCGGTTCCATGGCCAATATCACTGCCCTAACTGCTGCAAGAGATAATAAATTAGATGATGAAACCTTACATCTTGGCGTAGCCTATATCTCTGACCAAACACACAGTTCTGTTGCCAAAGGTTTGCGTATCATCGGAATTCCAAATAAGAGAATCCGAAAAATTCCAACAAACCCTGATTTTACAATCCGAACAGATCTTTTGGAAGAACAGATTCAGAAAGATAGTAAAGACGGACTAATTCCATTTGTTATCATCGGAACGGCCGGAACTACAAACACCGGAAGCATTGATCCTCTCAAAGAGTTGTCCGCAATTGCCAAACGCTATCAAATGTGGTTCCATATCGATGGTGCATACGGCGCATCGATCCTCTTAAGTCCAAAATACAAACATTTGTTAGAAGGGGCAGAACTTGCAGACAGCATCAGTTGGGACGCTCATAAATGGTTATATCAGACATATGGCTGTGCCATGGTTCTCGTAAACGATGTACAGCATCTCTTCCACAGCTTCCATGTAAATCCAGAATATCTCAAAGACATTGAAGGAGATTTGGATCACATCAACACATGGGATATCGGTATGGAACTGACGCGACCGGCTCGTGGATTAAAACTTTGGCTTACTCTGCAAATTTTAGGAACAGACTTAATCGGAAGCGCGATTGAGCATGGCTTCCAGCTAGCTAATTGGGCTGAAGAAGCTGTACGTGAACTGCCTGATTGGGAAATCGTCTCTCCATCTCAACTTGCCATGGTAAATTTCCGTTTCGCACCAAAAGGATTATCAAAAGAACAGACAGATACCCTCAATGAACAAATCTCCAAAAAGATATTGGACAACGGATATGCTGCAGTCTTTACAACAGTACTTCACGGACAAACGGTTCTTCGAATCTGTGCCCTTCATCCGGAAGCAGAAAAAGAAGATATGTACGAAACAATCCGCCTATTGGATACTTTTGGAAAAGAATTACTTTCAGAAATGAAATAATAATATACCTTTTACTCAAATCAGGGGCGACAAATGTCACCCCTGATTTCTATGAACTATCTTAAAGATATTCGTAAAGTTCGTAAATACTCTTTCTGATCCTTTGTAATACGATAGCTGTCCACCGCCTTTGAAATCGTCTTATTATGTGTCCACGGCTCCAGTACTTGTTTTTCCATATACGGAATTGCAACTTCCCATTGCTTAGCAAGAGCTGTTGCCATATACCATGCTAATCTCCATTCCGCCGCTTTGCGGCGGCACAAATAGTGATGAAAGATT
>URRQ01000069.1 GCA_900550235.1 uncultured Lachnospiraceae bacterium | reverse complement strand
TTCCAGCTTTTACAAACTGTCCGTCAGCTCTTTTCGCACCTAATCTCTTAGATTCAGAGTCACGACCGTTCTTTGTAGAACCAACTCCTTTTTTATGAGCGAAAAATTGAAGGTTTAATTTCATCATGGTCTTACACCTCCTCAAATGTTAAATCGATATATTCCTCGTAATTTTCGTCATCGACCATTGTCTGTAATCCCAGAATCATAGTCTCCAACAATAGTGCCGTTTCTTTTACAGGCTGACCCAAAATGCGATATCGAATCATTCCTTCCGACTCGTCCGTTTTAATCTCGGCTTGATTTGAAGTAAAAGCATCAATAGCATTGATTGTGTTGATCGTCAAAACTGACACAGCAGCACATACAATATCTTGTCCTTCTTCTGCAAATCCAGCATGACCGATAGAGTCAAAACCGACACATTCATTCTTGTCATTTTTATAAATGATTATGTCTACCATTTATGACACCTGATTAAGCGTTGATTTTCTCAATCTTAACTGCTGTGTACTGCTGTCTGTGTCCGTTTTTCTTATGGTATCCAGTTTTTCTTTTATACTTGTAAACGACAACTTTTTTAGCTTTTCCATTTTCAACTACAGAAGCTTCAACTGTTGCACCAGCTACTGTTGGATTTCCAACTTTTAATTCATTATCGCTAACTGCAAGAACCTGGTCGAATGTATAAGTTTCTCCAGCTTCTACACCAAGTTTTTCTACTCTAATGATATCGCCTTCAGCTACTTTGTACTGTTTACCACCTGTTGCTATAATTGCGTACATATGGCACCTCCTATTATCATTACTCGCCAACTTCGGTGTTCACATCGTGAATCTTATAACCTCATTGTGCGGCATACCGTTGTATTCTAGCATTCAACATTCACAATGTCAATACCTTTTTACAAATCTTTTTTATTTTGTTCATTTAATTTATTATAACAATAACTGATAATATCTTTTCTTGTTATAATACCAATAAAATTCTCCTGATCATCGATGACCGGAACAAAATTTTGATTCATTGCGCGAAGCATTAGATCTTCCATATTTGCGTCTGCCCGTACTGCAAGATAATCTTGTTTTCGATCTATTTCTGTAATTGAAATATATTCTGCTTCTTTCAAACTCAGATTATATTTGTTCTTAATGCCCCATAGAAGATCACCTTCTGTAATTGTTCCAACATATTTTCCTTCTTTGTTCAACATCGGAATCGAAGAATACTTATGGTATTCCATTTTTTGAATTGCCTGTCGCAACGTATCTTCTACTTTGATATACGCAATTTCACTTTTTGGTTTTAAAAAAAATAAAATATTTTTCATCTTATGAATTCCCCGTTATTATTTTACCCTAGAATTTTATCTACAGTTTCTTTTGAAAATACTTCCCCTTGTATTCCAAGCGCTTGAGCAGCTCTTACATTCTCTTCCCGATCATCAAAAAATAATGCCTCTCCCGGAATGATCTGATAACGTTCCAATAGAATTCGATAAATTTTTTTATCGGGTTTCAGACATTTTTCTCTGTAAGAAAAGACACCTCCGTCAAAGGATTCAATAAAAGACAAGGATTCTCTTGTTTTGTTATACAAATCTTCTGAGTAATTAGACAAATAATAGATTCGATAGCCTTTCTCACGGAAATACTCGATCAAGCGATCGGTATATTTATACTTTGAGATACAGCCGCCCAATTTCTCGTACACCATTCGAATCTCTTGTTCATATAGAGGCGCTTCCTCGATAAACAATCGGAGTTCCTCCGATGGAGAAAGACCGGCATCTCCTTTCTGCCATACCTCGCTTAAAAACATTGCATGTGCAACTGCATGAAAAGTCTCCTCATCAAATTGGAAAGTTCGTAAAAATGTTTCCCAATCATAGTTCACAAGTACATTTCCAAGGTCAAAAATTACTGTATTCATTCTTAGCCTCCGTTTCTTCGCTGTGTTGAGCTATCACATCCGCAAATTGTGCATTGGCAGCTTTTGCAAGATCTTCAGGCGCCAATTTTAGCTGCAATCCAATTTTCCCGCCGCTTACAATCATTTTGGACAAAGAAAGGGCACTTTCATGAATAACTGTTGGAAATTGCTTTTTCATTCCAATTGAAGTACAGCCTCCTCGTACATATCCTGTGACGTTTGTCAGATCCTTTAAATGAAGCATTTCCAGTGATTTTTCGCCTACTACTTTTGCCGCCTTTTTAAAGTCAATTTCATCTTCAATCGGTATCACAAACACGTAATTAGTCTTGCTTTTTCCCACAGTTACTAGTGTTTTATACATCAATTTGGGATCAATTCCTAAAATCTCTGCAGTCTGCATTCCATCTGTAAATTCATCACATTCATAAGTCATCGTTTCAAAAGGAATCTTATGTCGCTCCAAAATTCGCATTGCATTTGTTTTGATTTCTTTTTCTTTTTTTGCCATATTTCATCCCTGCCCTATTTTATTCTAATGCTTCATATAATGGTTTTCGGACTTTCTTTCTTGTGATTTCTACCAATTGAAGTTTCGTCATATCAACAAGAACTGTCTGTATAGGATCTTGTCGAAGAATACTGCGAAAATATTCCAACAACTCATTCATCTTCTCTTTGTTTTCCAAGTTCACAAAATCAATCAAAATAATGCCCGACATATTTCGAAGACGTATCTGTTTGGCAGCCTCCTTTGCAGCTTCCATATTGATCTGAAAATGTACCTTATCATCTTTCTTTTTCCCGATACATTTTCCTGTATTTACATCGATCACTGTCAGCGCTTCTGTTGGCTGAATCACAAGATATGCTCCCGATTTCATCCAAACTTTTTCCTTCAATGCGTTTGAAATATGGGTTTCGATACCATATAACTTATGTAGTGGAAGGAGAGAATCCTTATAAAATCGAAGTTTTTGAATATCTTCCGGTTGTTCTTCTTTTAAATAATCAGAAATCTGTTCATAAAGTTTTTGATCTTCTACAAGAATCTCTTCCAAACCATCTTGATAAATATTTCTTAAATCCAATATATACGAAGGCATTGCTTCTTTTAAACAACTGTAACAGACTCTTTGCGGGGCAATTTGCATCAACCGTTCATATTCCCCACGAAGTCTTTCAAGTTCATGAACAAGCTCATCGTTAGCACAATCCTTTGCATTCGTTCGAATAATATATCCATACATATCAGATCGATAAGGTTCTAACAGAGTCCGTAATTCGATACCTTTCTTCTTTTCGATTTTGGAAGAAACACTAATCCGACAATCGTTTTTTGTAAGGACACAGTATTTTCCCGTCAAAGAAATATTTCTTGTCACAGAAGGCTGTTTCATCTTAATCGCTTCTCGACAAATCTGTACCGGGAACTCATCTCCTACCCGGATTGGTAAGCTGCCTTTTTCGTCCATGTCGTAATAGCATTCCATTCCTTTTCCAATTTCGATAAACGCAGCACGAATATTGGACACAATCTTTTTTACCTTCCCAATGTAAATGCTTCCTAACCGATAAACATTTTCATCAGACTTATCACTAACATGAAATTCCACAATTTCATCATTCTCAAAAATAGAAGTGATGATCTTTCCCCGCAATGGTGTAATCACTAATTTACGCTTCAATATTCTCTCCTAAACTTTCTAATGAAACAAATTCTTTCTTCTCTTCTGTTCCAACATTTGCATAGACTTCTAAGCGGTGATGATAGAAACTTAAGTTCTCATCTTCTACACCTAAATACTTTGCAAAAGCTTCCATTACAAGTCCCGGCTTCAAATTCTCAACACTTCCCGTAGCTACCATCATGTAGACACGCTCATCACGTACTTCAAATCGGTAGATCATTGGTTTAATATCGACTTCTTTTTCACTCTTCTTTGTCGCCTTCCAAACCTTAATCTCATCCTGTGCCATAAAGTCATTCACACGTTCTTTCCAATCGGAAGGGAATTGTCCGTTTTTCACACCGGAGAGATAGTCTGCTGCCGCCACAATCGACATTCCCGTTTCTTTTTTATTATCGGGAATTTCTACAAAGCTCACAATCTCCATTCCTTCCACCATTGCATCATTCAGTTGTTTCACTGCCTGATCAGACGCAATGCTTTCTGTTAATTCGATATCAAAATATTCTCCGTCACTTGTTACACCTACGCCAAGAGGATTGGCAAAAGACATGATCATATGCGGACTATAGCCGCCGGTAAAGGCGATTGGAATCTCTGCACGGCGCATTGCCTTTTGGAAATACCGCATAATATCCAAATGTCCGATAAATTTCATGGCTCCATATTTTCGAAATTTAATTCTTGCCTTCAATACAGACACCTCCTCCCCAAATTGCAGCACCGCAGCCAGAACATCCCTGTCGGCAGTTTGGAGTCACTTTGCCTTCCATCGCACGTTCCCACTCTCTTCTTAGAAACTTTTTTGTTACTCCTATATCAATAAAATCCCAAGGGAATACTTCATCTGCATCCCTTTCTCTTAGATTGTAAAATCCAATATCTACGCCTGTATTTTCAAATGCTTGCATCCAAAGATCATTATCGAAATATTCTGTCCATGAATCAAACAGGCAGCCAAGCTTATAGGCTTCCAGAATTGTTTTCGCAACTCTTCTGTCGCCACGTGCAAACACACCTTCCAAAACGGTCACATCCGCTTCATGCCAGTTGTATTTTAAACTTTTACGATTTAGCTGCGCTTTCATCTCGTTATTTACAATATGCGCTCTTCCAATATAATCTTCTTTCGTGTGCATGGTTGCCCATTGAAATGGTGTAAATGGCTTTGGAACAAAGAACGATGTACTTGCCACAATCTGGCATTTCCCATTTCTTTGATCCTTCGGTACTTCATAGTATCTTTTTGCTACCTTTTCCGCAAGATGGGCAATTGCTTTCATATCATCTTCTGTCTCTGTAGGAAGTCCCAGCATAAAGTACAGCTTCACTCTCTGCCAGCCACCTTCAAAAGCCTGTCCTGCGCCTTCTAAAATGATATCTTCTGTTAATCCTTTATTGATGACATCACGCAGTCTCTGAGAGCCCGCTTCCGGCGCAAAAGTAAGGCTGCTCTTTCGAATATCCTGTACTTTGCTCATAACATCCAAAGAAAATGCATCGATGCGAAGAGACGGCAGAGAAATATTAATTCCTTTTCCTTTGAACTCTTCAATCAAAAATGTAACAAGCCCTTCCAATTCCGTGTAATCACTAGAGCTTAATGAACTCAACGAGATTTCTTCGTGTCCGGTACTCTTTAACATCTTATATGCATATTCTTTTAGTTTCTCCAGATTTTTCTCGCGAGTCGGGCGATAAATCATTCCGGCTTGACAGAAACGACATCCACGAATACATCCACGCATAATTTCCAACACGACTCGATCCTGTGTCACCTTGATAAATGGAACGACCGGTTTTTCCGGATAGCAAACGTCTGTAAAATCAAGAACCATCTGTTTCTTGATCATTTCTTTTGCATGCGCATTATTCGGTCGGAAAGACGCAATGGTTCCATCTTCTTTATATTCCACATCGTAAAACATTGGAACATAGAGTCCTTCAATTTCCGCAGCTTTTTCCAAGAATTCTATTCTTGTGCCTCCACAAGCTTTGTTTCTCTTATAAGCTTCCAAAAGTTCATCATAAACAGTCTCACCTTCTCCGATATAGAAAATATCGAAGAAATCAGCAATTGGTTCCGGATTATATGTACACGGTCCACCACCAATTACGATCGGGTCATCCTCGTCTCTATCTTTACTGAATAATGGAATTCCACTTAAATCCAATATCTGCAAAATGTTCGTGTAACACATCTCATACTGAATTGTAATTCCGAGGAAATCAAATTCCTTAACAGGATCTTGGGATTCCAATGCAAAAAGAGGAATCTGCTCTTCCCTCATGATCTTGTCCAAATCTGTCCAAGGAGAATATACTCGTTCACACCACACATCTTCCCTACGATTAAACATATCGTAGAGAATCTGGATTCCGAGATGTGACATTCCAATTTCGTAAACGTCCGGAAAGCACATGGCGAAACGGATATCTACCTTATTTTTGTCTTTCATTACCGAGTTCACCTCATTCCCGATATACCGGGCAGGCTTCTCGATTTTTAGTAATATTTCATCACTTAACGCTAGTTTTCTCATGAATAACTCCTAATATTTTGTATAATTTATACAAAGCTATTTTCTTTTTTTATTGCTCAAATTTTAAGTTTTTCTCTTGTTTTTACTTTACTTTTCGGTATATGTTATAGCGATTCTTTTGACTCAAAAATTGAAAATTACGAATGTTTTTTCTTTTTCTACTAGAAAACACTAAACAATACCATTCAATACTAAATAACATTAATCAATACTTCTCATAGTTTCTATTATAACATTTTAATGCAAATATTCAAATAACAGCCATTTATAAAGGAAAATTGAAGTTTTCCGGAATAGAGATTTCATAGCTGGTACCTTTTACATTTTTGGGTTTTACGAATGTCCATACTTTTTCGACGGAAGTACAATCTTGTGCCGCCGGTTCCTTATTTGCGATATATACTTCTTTTGTAAAATCTGCGCTTTTATGACCTAAGAACATACTTACAGCTTTTATGTTTACATTGTTTCTTTCTAGCATCGTGCTATATATATGTCGCAAATCATGCCAGTGAATATCCTCATAACCACAATAAGCAAGTAATTTTTTAAAGTCACGATTCATGGAACTTCTATGGTATGGGGTTCCATCTATGTGGCAGCAGATATAGTCATTATCTTGAAAATGTTCAATCCGGCTTTTATTCTTTTCATATTTTGCTCTGGCAACAATAATTTCATCAATTACCCAATCCGGAACAGGAATTTCGCGTATTCCATTTGCAGTTTTTGGAAAAATTTCTCCTTTTCGCTTTTGACTAGACTCTAAGTCTATATAATATCCAAGCTGTCTAGTGATCAATAAAGAGTTATTCGTGTAATCAATATCCGAATATAATGGTCTCATAAATTAAGACACTTTTTCGGACATTTTTTAATGAATCTGA
>URRQ01000068.1 GCA_900550235.1 uncultured Lachnospiraceae bacterium | reverse complement strand
CCCCTCAAGAATGAGGGGAAGGGGAGTTGAAGTGTCGGAGACACTTTTTTATGGGATAGGAAATTCCTATAGAATCCTACCACATAAAAACACACTTTGTGCGAGGATGTGCAATCTTTTCTGAAAATCTAAAGGAGGATGCCTATGGGAATCTTGTCGTATGTGAGAGAGGAAATCAATGTGATCAGAGAACGTGACCCCGCAATTAAGAGTAATCTGGAAGTATTTTTATATCCTAGTTTTAAAGTGATTCTTAGTTATCGTGTAGCACATCATCTTTATAGGAAGAAACACTTTTTTCTTGCCAGGTGGATTTCCCAAAGGGCAGCAAGGAAAACAGGAATAGAGATTCATCCGGGAGCTCGAATTGGGAAAGGTCTTTTTATCGATCATGGAAGCGGTGTGATTATTGGTGAGACAGCGATTATTGGAAACAATGTAACTTTGTATCAAGGAGTTACGCTTGGAGGAACCGGTAAGGAAAAAGGAAAGCGCCATCCAACACTTAAGGACAATGTAATGGTCAGCGCCGGAGCAAAAGTGATCGGTTCCTTTACCGTAGGAGAAAACTCGAAGATTGGCGCCGGATCCGTTGTCTTAAATGAAGTGCCGCCAAATTGTACGGTGGTAGGTGTTCCGGGGCGAATCGTAAAAAGAAATGACCAGAAGATTCCAAGAACAGATCTTGATCAAGTACATCTTCCGGATCCGGTACTTCAAGATATCAGAGAACTTCAGAATAGAAACATAGAATTAAAAGAGCAACTAGAAGAAATGATGAAAGGAATGCGTTGCCTTCCAATGAAGCAGCACGCAAAACAGGAGGAAGAACATGAAACTGTATAACACATTATCAAAAAGAAAAGAAGAATTTGTCCCATTGGAGGAAGGAAAAGTAAAAATGTATGTCTGCGGACCTACAGTTTACAACTTAATCCATATCGGAAATGCAAGACCAATGATTGTATTTGATACAGTAAGACGTTATTTTGAATATAAAGGTTATGAAGTGAACTTTGTATCCAACTTTACAGACGTCGATGATAAGATTATCAAAAAAGCAATTGAAGAAGGAGTTCCGGCCAACGAGATTTCTCAGCGTTACATTGCAGAATGTAAAAAAGATATGGAAGGAATGAACGTAAAACCGGCAACGAAACACCCTCTTGCAACCGAAGAAATTTGTGGTATGGTTGAGATGATCGCGGATTTGATCGAAAAAGGATATGCCTATGAGAAAAATGGTACCGTTTATTTCCGTACAAGAAGCTTCAAACCATACGGAAAACTTTCTCATAAGAATTTGGACGATCTTCGTTCCGGAGGAAGAGCGCTTCTTGTAACCGGAGAAGATGAAAAAGAAGATCCGCTGGATTTCGTACTTTGGAAACCGAAAAAAGAAGGAGAACCGGCTTGGGAGTCGCCATGGAGTGAAGGACGTCCGGGATGGCACATTGAATGTTCCGTAATGTCTAAAAAATATTTAGGAGAACAGATTGACATCCATGCAGGTGGGGAAGACCTTGTATTCCCACATCATGAAAATGAGATTGCGCAGAGCGAAGCTGCTAACGGCAAAGAATTTGCAAAATATTGGATGCACAATGCATTTTTAAATATTGATAACCACAAAATGTCAAAATCACTAGGAAATTTCCGCACAGTTCGTGAAATTGGAGAACAGTACGATCTTCAAGTGCTTCGTTTCTTTATGTTGAGCGCACACTACAGAAGTCCTCTGAACTTTAGCGCTGACTTAATGGAAGCTTCAAAAAATGGTCTGGATCGTATTTTGACAGCAGTTGCAAATTTAAAACATTTATTAGGTGTGGTTTCTGTAGAGAATATGACTGCAGAAGAAAAAGAAGCGTTTGCAAAGACAGAAGAGTTTGTAAAAGCGTATGAAGCTTCTATGGAAGATGATTTCAATACGGCAGATGCCATTGCATCTATCTTTGACCTTGTAAAATATGCCAATACGACAGCAAGCGCAGAATCTTCCAAAGAATACTTACAGGGACTTTATGATTTGATTGTAAGATTATCAGACGTATTAGGTCTTATTGTAGAAAAAGAAGAGGAAATGCTGGCGGAAGATATCGAAGCATTGATCGCAGAACGTCAGGCTGCAAGAAAAGAAAAGAATTTCAAACGTGCCGATGAAATCAGAGATGAATTGTTAGGAAAAGGTATCATTTTGGAAGATACAAGAGAAGGAGTAAAATGGAGAAGAGCATAGAAAATAACGTAGATATGGGAATCGATTCTTATATGCGTGAAGTTTTTGGAATGCAGGAGGTGGATATTCGAGAATATTCGCCTCTGACACTTGCATATATCGGAGATAGTATTTATGATCTGATCATCAAAAGTCTAGTCATCAATGAAGGAAACAAACAGGTTCAGAAACTGCATCAGGAGACAAGCAGTCTTGTACAGGCATCGGCGCAGTCAAAAATGATGCGTACGCTTCAGGAAATTTTGACAGAGGAAGAGCATGCCATATATAAACGCGGAAGGAATGCAAAATCTGTCTCACCTGCGAAGAACCAATCCATTACAGATTATCGAAGAGCGACAGGTTTTGAAGCGTTGATGGGATATTTGTATTTGAAAAAAGATATGAAACGACTGATCGATCTTGTGAAAATCGGTTTGGATAGTCTGAAAGAAGAAAAGTAGGAGAAAGCTATGAGTGAAGAAAAGAATAGAGTATTAGAGAACGGAGGAGTAAAATCCCTTACTATTGAAGGACGTAATGCAGTCATTGAAGCATTCCGCTCCGGCAAGCCGATCGACAAGGTGTTTATATTGGACGGATGCCAGGATGGCCCGATTCGTACAATTGTTCGCGAAGCAAAAAAACACGATACCATCATCAATTTTGTATCCAAAGAGCGTTTGGATCAGATTTCTGAGACAGGAAAACATCAAGGAGCCATTGCGTATGCGGCTGCTTATGAATACGCAGAAGTAGAAGATATGCTTGCGCTTGCAAAAGAAAGAGGAGAAGATCCGTTTATTTTGCTATTGGATAATATTGAAGATCCGCATAATCTTGGTGCGATCATCCGTACAGCTAATCTTGCGGGAGCACATGGAGTAATCATACCAAAACGCCGTGCGGTAGGGCTTACTGCCACAGTTGCGAAAACTTCTGCAGGAGCGTTAAATTATACACCGGTTGCAAAAGTAACGAATCTTGCAAAAACAATGGAAGAGTTAAAAGAAAAAGGACTTTGGTTTGTGTGTGCGGATATGGGCGGAGAAAGCATGTACCGTTTGAATTTGAAAGGCCCGATTGGTCTTGTGATCGGAAATGAAGGAGAAGGAGTAAGCCGTCTTGTAAAAGAAAAGTGTGACTTTATCGCATCAATTCCAATGAAGGGCGATATTGATTCTCTCAATGCTTCTGTTGCAGCAGGAGTTCTTGCTTATGAGATTGTGAGACAACGATTAAATTAAGATATCGGAAAGAGTAAACGATTATATGAATAAGTACGATGAAATGACAGATGAGCAATTGATTGCCCTTCTTCGTTCCGGAGAAAAAGATATTATAGACTATATCATGGATAAATATAAGTTTTTGGTGAAAAAGAAAGCAAAAGCCATGTTTCTTTTAGGTGGAGAGAATGACGATCTCATTCAAGAAGGGATGATCGGTCTGTTCAAAGCGGTACAAGATTATGACGAAGCATTGGAAACATCGTTTTACAGCTTTGCAGACTTATGCATATCCAGACAAATGTATACAGCGATTGAAGCCTCCAAACGTCAAAAGCATATTCCTTTGAATTCTTATGTATCGCTTTATGATGAAGGCGAAGATCAGCCGTTAATAGAATCGATAGAATCTTTGAATGATCGGAATCCGGAAGAAATGTTTTTGGATAAGGAATATCTCCAAATGATAAAGATAGAATTGGAACAAAATTTGAGTGATTTGGAAAATCGAGTGTTGTATTTACATTTGCAGGGGATTGATTATCAAACAATTGCGAAACTGTTAGACAAAAGTTCAAAGTCAATTGATAATGCATTACAAAGAATAAAGAATAAAACAGAAAAGATTATAAAAAAATCTGTGAAAGGATAAAACCTTTCACAGATTTTTTTAAGCTGCTGGCGGGAATTCTATGCAGAACGTACATTCTGCTATGAGACGGAAAACCGTTTAAAAACAATGCTTTACGATGTGTCGTGCAATTTGTTTGCAATAAGAAGAGGGGACGCAATTCCCCTTATCGTCCCCTCGGTATATCACACTATATTATTTTTATCTTCCGGATCCGTTCATTATCTCGCTCTTTTAGTCCTTGAGTAACATGTAAATAGATCTCTTTTGTGATCTTGCTATCTTCATGGCCAAGCCGTCTTGATATTGTATCTACGTCTATGCCTTGAGCCAAAAGTAGTGAAGCGTGTGTATGTCTAAGGGTATGCGTTGTGATTGGCCGACCGATAGATTTTATAGCGTTCTCTTTAAGGTATTTGTTGAAAGTGTAGTAATTCATGTATGTACCTTTTGAATTGGCAACAAGTAAGCTTGAACGGTGTCCGGTCTCCATACCCTCTATCATGGTGTATAGAAGTAAAGAACGTGTAATTGTTTCTAGATCCTGCTGCATATATACATCACGAAAAGACGTAAGAGTTTTAGGAGTGGTCACAATTTCATTATTTGGATCATAATTTTTCTGAACCTTAATTACATGATTATCAAAATCAATGTCTTCTCTGTCGAGTGCAACAGCTTCCCCAATTCTAAGACCGGAAAGCAAAAGAAAGTTTGTGAGTAACTTCCATTTCTCTACCTTCATGGCTTTTAGCAGCTTCTTCACCTCTTCCGGTTCTAGATATTTATCTTGAATCTTTTCACGGTGACTAACGTCCTTAAATGGTTTTACTTTCTGCAGATAAGATACGTCATGAATATAATCATTTTCATAGCCCCAATGCAGCAGGGCAAATAATCTAACTCGGTGTTCGTTTAATGTACTGTTTTCTCTTCCTGATGCCAGGAATTGCTCCTTGATATAATTAGCGGTCAGACGATTCACAATGATGTCGTGGCCAAGAATGTTCTTGATTGTCTCCATAGCGTAGAAATTCCGCTTGTAAGTAGATGCTTTTACAGTTTGCGCCTGGTACTCCCGGTATTTCTCAATCAATTCCTCTAAAGTGATCTCTTTTTGCTCTGCAGGTATGCTTTGCCTGCTATCAATCATTCTTGTAAGTGTTTCCAAAGCTGTTCTTTTTGCTGATGCGGTATCTTTCTCTAATGTGACAGATACGCGCTTTTTCTTTCCGGTCATGTAGTCTGTATATTGCTCTACATACTTAAATTTCCCGGATCGTGTTTTTTCTACCCACATGTTTTAGTCTCCTTTCATTTCATGTCTGCCAGCGTGTGAAAATGATTAAGGATATTTGACATATTTAAGATATTTGACTATAATATACTTACTAAGACAGTCGAGAAGATAGCTCAAACCTATCCGCCTCGGCGAAAAATTAAAAAGTAACTATCAGAGATAGCCGCCTAATTCTTTACCGGAGAGCAGGGCGGCTATTTTCTGTCTTTGTCATTTCTGACTAATGTAATAATAGCGCATATCATAATTACAAATGCAAATAAATCTGAATATGTAACCATGTTATCATCCCCTTCCTAAGACTCGAAGCGGATGATATGGCCGCCCTCTCGGCTGCCTTAATAAGTATATTATATTGTCAATGTGCTTGTGGGGTGAACAATTTGTTATACCCTATTGAAGAAGATGATAGGATGAAATATCCCGTCACAGATCGGTGTTATTTCTTTTGCTTTTCCGAATTATCTGCATTTTCTTCCGGTGAAATTCGTGTATATTCTGGTATTTTGGTAAGTAGTTCTACTTGTTCAAGGGCTTTATCTTTCCCGATATCATTTAATTCATGATATAAATCTAAAATGAGTGTATCTGGTGTTGTTTCTGGCATTTCTGCAACTTTTTCGTATATATCCTTTTGATTGGCAATAATAGATTTAAATGCTTTTTCTCCTGTACTTTCGAGTATCTTATCTAAGAAGCAAGGCTTACCATCTTCTGAATAACAGATGTTTACTTCTAATGCCGCTGCTATTTTCTGTAATGTTTCTATTTTGGGGTTTGCACGTCCATTTTCATATCTACGAATAGCAGAATCAGCCATTCCACACAAGTCGCCTAGTTGCTTTTGGGTTAATCCCTTTTTAGTACGTAAAGTTTTAATTTTTTCTCCTATAGTCATGTACCTACCTCCGAATATAAAAAGTATATCATATAAAAAAGAAAAGATAAAGTACAAAAATGTTCTAAAAACAGTTGACAGAACAATAATGTACTGCTATCATAAAGAGCATAGAACAATAAAGTTCTAAACAAAGCGAGGTGGTAAAGAGATGAAAATTAACAGACAAAAATATGAACTTGCAAGAGCAAGAGCATGTATGGGTCAAAAGGAACTTGTAGAAGCCGGAATCCCGAAGAGCACACTATGCGGGATAATCGCCGGAAGGACAGAGGCAAGACCGGAAACAATCGGGAAGATTGCCAAGGCTCTCGGCGTTGATGTAACAGAAATCATTGACACAGAATAAAATACGCCTGCCAGCGTGTGAAAGTGATTAGGAAGGAGAAATGCTATGTATACTTACAAGGTTGTTAAGGAAGATTTTTACACCGGGAAACGGTCAAAGAGAACTAGAACAATTACAAAGTATCATCCTTTAAAAGTGGGCTCTCTTTACTGTCACTTAGGAAAAGGCTTCAAAGGTTCATACAGAATATTGGAACTTCTTGAAGTTGAGGAATTGGAAGAAGGAGATGATTAAATGGCTAAGAGAACGCCCATAAAAGCAATCAGAGCAAAATGCTTAGATTGTTGTAGCGGACAGCAAAAGGAAGTTCGTGAGTGCAATATCATTTCATGCCCACTACATGAGTACAGAATGGGACATAGACCAAAAGGCGAAGAATTTACCGTTGAAGAGAGTTAAATCCAAAAAACGTTAGAGCAAGAAGGTTATATTGCCCTATGTAATGCAGTGCAAAGCTATAAACATAAGCAAGGCATGAGTTTTATTAACTATGCAGCGTTTTATATGCATAGACAGTTTGA
>URRQ01000067.1 GCA_900550235.1 uncultured Lachnospiraceae bacterium | reverse complement strand
AAGATGAAGGTGGACGTCATACTCCATTCTTCAACAACTATCGTCCACAGTTCTATTTCAGAACAACAGACGTTACAGGTGTTTGCGAACTTCCAGAAGGTGTTGAAATGTGCATGCCTGGTGACAACGTAGAAATGACAATCGAACTGATTCACCCAGTTGCTATGGAACAGGGATTACGTTTCGCTATCCGTGAAGGTGGACGTACAGTAGGTTCAGGACGTGTTGCTACAATCATCGAGTAATCATAGTCTGTAAACAAAATATTTACTCAAAATTTACCCCAGAGGCGAAAGTCTCTGGGGTTTTTTGCTATCAAAGATTTTTTGCCTGTGATTTCATTGATAAAACAGAACATTTGCTTTGAGTTCATCTAGATTTATTGTATGATGATAGCAAAAGAAGAGAGTTGGCTTTAAATGAAAGGTGGATGAGTGTATGGAAATCGGAAAACAGATTCAGAAAATACGAAAAGAAAATAATCTGTCACAAGAACAGTTTGGAAAAAGATTTCATGTTACAAGACAGTTTCCAATTGGGAAAATGAAAAAAGTTATCCGGATCTTCAAACATTGATTTTAATAAGTGACGGGTTTGATGTATCATGAAGATGGGTATTATTACGATTTCGCAAATGCAGAATTCATAGATTCTGATGGATATCCAACGATTTATATGGAAATTGAATATGCGTATGGTGATGAGGTGGAAGAGAAAGCGCCATCAGTTACAGTATTATGTCTTATAAGGTAAGAAGTAAAAATTTTGAACCAAGAGTTGAAAAAAAGCATTTATTTGCGTTATAATTAGGATTAAAAGAGAAGGAGGTGCAGTATGAACGGATTCGGTTATACACCAATTTGCAGCAGCAGTTGTCTGTCAAAAAGAGATAAATTAAGCGTTTACGGGATTACTGCGCTTATTTTTAGGTATTAAAACAACCGATAGAAAGATAAATGCATAATTCCGTAGAATCAGGCGATTTCGCATATGCGTAATTTCCTGATTTTTTATTATATAAAATCCTTTGGCATGTGTACTTACTTCGTGTGAGGGATGTCTACATAGAGAAAATTAAAATGGAGAATTATGCAATGAAAGAGTTAAGAAAAAAATTATCAAAAAATATAAAACTTGAATATCTGTATACGGCAATAAATGGTTTGAACATGGTGAATTTTGTGTGGGTATTGTATTTGTCTTATCAAGGAATGAATCTCGCACAGATTGGGATATTAGAGGGAATTTATCATGGAGCAAGTATGCTTTTTGAAATTCCGACAGGAGCGATAGCGGATTTGTTTGGAAGGAAAAACAGCATGATTGCAGGTCGGCTTTGCATTGCAATCTCTTGCATTATGATGCTGTTTGCAAGCAAATTTTGGATGTTTGCTATAGTCTTTGTGATTCAAGTATGGGGAAATAACTTTAATTCGGGAGCGGAAGAAGCGCTTGTTTTTGATAGTGTGAAGCTATTAGGAGAAGAAAAGAAGTATTTGAGGATTAATGGAAGGATTCAGGTACTGATTGAAGCGGCGCAGGCAATAGCGACAGTTTTAGGTGGTATACTTGCAGAGTATTCTTATATGTATTGTTATATAACATGTTTTGCGATTGCTTTTTTAGTATAGTACCGATATTATTTATGACAGAACCGCCAATTAAGAAACAGGAGAATCATAATATTCTGGTGCGAGTACTGTTTATCAAGCATTTTAAAGAGAGCATTGAATTATTATTTGGAGATGTAAGGATTTTAAGGCTTTCTATTTTTTATTCGGGGATATTTACGATGGGTTCAATCTTATATTTTTATGGACAACCATATCTGTATGATATAGGATTCAATCGAATGGAGATAGGATTCGTATTGATGTGTGCAGGAATTGCGGCAGCGCTTGGAGCTTTTTTTAGTGATGCGCTATACAGAAGAACAGGAGACAAAATTGTTCCAATTTATGCAAGTATTTTGTGCGGATGCATCATTGCATTTGGATATGTAAATGGAGTGGCAGCTATCGGAGTATTCATGGTGTTTGAATTTCTAAGTTCTGTACTTTATCTGATTCAGTCGAATACAATAAATACTTTGATCCCTTCGGATAAGCGGGCAACGTTGATTTCAGTAAACAGTATGTGTTGTTCGGTAATGATGGTGGTTGTATTTCCAATGATAGGGAAACTAATAGATTTATTAGGAATGCGAAAAGTTCTGACTGCGATAGGAGTTTTGTATTTTGCGGGTATTATTATGTACTTGAATCTGAAAATGAGATATAAGGTGCAAATGTATAAAAAATAGTAATGACGATTGATGCAAAAATAATTTAGTAGTAAAATAGCATTACTAAAATTCGTGCAAAACACAAAAATGAGGAGTGATACTGTGAGAGTAAAAGGAGGAAGATGGTCATGAACTACGATTTACAACGGATTGAGAAAGATATTGAGGAGCTTTATCTTGGGAACTTGAAGACGGTAGAGTTTGATTTAGATCTTCCAAAAGAAGGGGCAAACGGTTCGATGATTGAATGGATATCGGAGCACGAGAGATTTCTTTCACCGGAAGGGAAGGTTACAAGACCGAAACGTGGAGTGGGAGATCGTAAAGTTCTTCTGCACGGTATTTTTCGGTACGGAGATGAAGTGGTAGAAAAGATATATGAAGTTAATATTTTAGAAGAGCCAGATGAGACAAAGATTGTAGAGATATTTCCGTTACAGAGGAGATGTGGTGTGGGCAAGGAAATGAGTCTTCCGCAATCTGTGGTTGTAAAGACGGTGAAGGGACAGATTCTTTCTTATCCGGTGAGTTGGGAAAGTGGAAATCGTGTATGTTTTTCAAACGCAGGAACTTATGAAATTTTGGGAAAAGTAGAAGAAACAGAGTTAAGTGCGAAGCTTATCATAAATGTACAGGAAAGGTACGAAGAACCAAAAAAAGATACGAAGCGTCTGGTTCGTGGATTTACAAAAGGAGAGGTAAAGCTTCTTCCAGGAACGGTATTTTGGGAGAATCGAGAACGAGACATAGAATATTTAAAATCAATAAATACAGATCAGATGCTCTATAATTTCCGTAAGGCGGCAGGCTTGGATACAAAGCAGGCACCGGCTATGACCGGTTGGGATTCACCGGATGGAAATTTGCGAGGGCATACGTCAGGACATTATCTTTCGGCGATTGCACTTTGTTATCGGGAAACAAAAGATGAAGAAGTGTTGAAGAAGATTGAATCAATGATTGATGGATTGACGGAGTGTCAGGAGGTGTTTGAAGGGCAGGAAGGATTTCAGGAAGGATATATTGGAGCATATTCGGAACAACAATTTGATCTTTTGGAACAAGGAACTAAGTATCCTGAGATTTGGGCACCATACTATACGCTTCATAAAATCTTGGCAGGACTTTTGGATTGTTATACATATGCAGGGAACGAAACAGCGCTTCAGATTGCTTTGAAAAGTGGGAAATGGGTGTATCGTCGTTTGTCACGTTTAACACCGGAACATCGTGCGTCAATGTGGAATATGTACATTGCCGGAGAATTTGGCGGAATTAATGAAACAATGGCGAGATTGTATGAGATTTCCGGAGAGGCATGTTACTTGGAATGTGCGAAAATGTTTGACAATGACAAATTATTTGTGCCGATGGAAGAAAAACAAGATGCGTTAGAGAGACTTCATGCGAACCAGCATATTCCGCAGATTTTGGGAAGTATGGAGATTTTTAAAGCGACCGGAGAAAAAAGATATTATGATATTGCACAGTTTTTCTGGAAAGCAGTTACAGAATCCCATATTTATGTCAATGGGGGGACCGGAGAAAGCGAGATGTTTCTTGCGCCGAATCTGATTGGAAGAAAGCTTACAAAAGATACGACAGAATCTTGCGCGACTTACAATATGCTGAAGCTTACAAAAGAACTATATGAATTTGAAGCGAAGGCTTCTTATATGGATTATTATGAGCGTGCAGTTTGGAATCATATGGCAGGAACATTTGATAAAGAGCTGACGGGAGAGAGCACGTATTTCTTTCCGTTGAATCCGGGAGGACAGAGAGAATTTTTATTTGAAAACTCTTGCTGTCATGGAACAGGTATGGAAAGTCAGATGAAATATACGGAAGGAATCTACTTTCAAGATGAAGAAAGTATCTATGTTAATCTTTTTGTTTCTTCTGAACTCATGTGTGAAGAAAAGAGTCTGTTTATAAGGCAGACAATGGATGAAAAAGAGCCGAAACGGACATTACTATGCATGAAAGGAAATGGAAGTAAGATAAAACTGAAAATACGTAAGCCGTATTGGTGTGAGGGAGAGGCGCAGATTACGGTAAACGGAAAATCATGGGATACTTCTTTCGATGAAGCGGGTTATTATATTCTTTCAAAGGAATGGACAGATGATACAGTGGAGATTTATTTTCCGTGTAAGCTTCGGACAGAATTTACAAAGGATTGTCCGGAGGTAGGAGCTTTTGCATACGGACCGTATGTGCTGGCTGTTTTGTCAGAGGAAGAAGAGATGTTGATGTTAGAAGAAAAGGATGTGGAACAAAAGAAACTTGTACCGCTTTGTTATGTAGATAAAGAAAAATATCATACATACCATAAAGTGAAATAGTTGGTATCCGAAAGTAAGAGAAAGTGCTATAATGGGGAAAAGAGTTCTTGAGGAGGAATAATTTTATGGATAATTTTACGTTTTATGCTCCTACTTATTTTGTGTTCGGAAAGGATACGGAAAATGAAGTTGGAGAATATGTAAGAAAGTTCGGTGGCTCTAAGGTGCTGATCCATTATGGTGGGGGCTCCGTTGTAAGGAGCGGACTTTTGGATAGGGTGAAAACTTCTTTGGAGTCCAAGAATATTGCGTATGTTGAGCTTGGAGGGGTAAAGCCGAATCCAAGAAGTGGTCTTGTGTATGAAGGAATTGAGCTTTGCCAAAGAGAAAATGTGGACTTTGTGTTGGCAGTTGGTGGAGGAAGTACGATTGATTCTGCAAAAGCTATTGCAGCAGGTGCAGTTTATGAAGGAGATTTTTGGGATTTCTATCAAGGAAAGAAGGTAGAATATGCACTTCCAATCGGAACAATCTTAACGATTTCTGCAGCGGGCAGCGAAGGTTCTTCCGATTCTGTCATTACATATGAAGATGGAATGTATAAGAGGGGGGCAAGCGGAGAGGCATGGAGACCGAAATTCTCCATCTTGAATCCTGCGCTTACACAGACGCTCCCGCCATATCAGACAGCATGTGGAATTACCGATATTATGGCACATCTGTATGAGAGATATTTGACAAATACAAAGGACGTAGAGGTAACGGATCGTATGATTGAGGCTTTGATGCTGACTATGATTCAGGAAGGTCCAAAGGCAGTTGCTGATTCGGAGGATTATGAGTCAAGAGCTAACATTATGTGGGCCGGAATGATGGCACATAATAATTCCTGTGGGGTTGGAAGAACACAGGACTGGACAAGTCATGATGTAGAGCACGAGTTGTCAGCAATCTATGATTGCGCCCATGGAGCAGGTCTTGCAGTTGCAATGCCGGCAGTGTTCACTTATAACATGAATCATGATGTGAAGCGTTTTGCGCAGGTGGCTTGTCGTGTGTGGGGATGTGAAATGAATGAAGAACATCCGGAAGTGACTGCAAAAGCAGGTATTGAACGGTTGAGAAACTTCTTGATATCCATTGGTATGCCGAAAAACTTTGAAGAACTTGGGGCAAAAGAAGAAGATATAGAAAGACTTGCTCATACCGCATGTTATGGAGATGCAAGAACGGGAACAATTGGAGGATTTGTAGAACTTCAGGAAGAAGATGTGAAAAATATCTATCGCTTGATGTTATAACAGAAGAGAAAAAGGACGTCGGTCAAAGGCCGGCGTCCTTCTTGTGTCTAGCCATGAAAATTATTTTTTCTTCTCGGGATAAGGCTGTTTGATGTCTGTAAGTTCTAACAGATAATCCGTACTTGTATTGTAATATTTCGCAATAGTAACCAGATAATCAATAGGAAGAGTACGGATACCGCTTTCATAACGTCGATATACTTCACGATGGCATTTTAAAATACTTGCCAGGTTTTCTTGAGTAAGATCATGATCTGTGCGTAAATCTTTTAATCGTTTTAAATACATAGCATTCACCTCTTATTCAGACTACCATTTAGTAGTATGTACAAGTGAATATGCAACTATTTGGTTACTATTTGCTTTTTTGGAATGAGTTTAGGATTTTGTATATTGAGGATTTTTGTGCAACGTTCTTTATTCAAAATTACAAATATTGTGATAAACAGTATAAAACAGTTGACAACAGTTAGGCACTGTTATATACTGTTTGTACATAAGGAGGGATTAGATGAAGATTATTATTAACAATTCGTCCATGCAGCCTATTTATGAGCAGATTCTTGGACAGATTAAAAACTGTATTATGTGTGGAGAATTGAAGGAAGAAGAGATGCTTCCATCTGTTCGTTCTTTAGCAAAAGATTTAAGGGTAAGTGCACTAACGGTAAAAAAAGCATATGACACACTGGAGCAGGAAGGATTTATTATAACCGTTCATGGGAAGGGAAGCTTTGTAGCCTGCGCCAATCAGGAGATTATGTTGGAAGAAAAGAAAAAAGAAGTGGAAGCTGATTTGGAAATGGCCATTCGAAAAGGCAGAAGCTGTGGAATGAGTAATCAGGAGATTGCAGAATTATTTGAGATCATATTGGAGGAATAACAATGTTGGTAAAGTTAGAAAATATACAGAAGCATTATAAGCAGTTTGATCTGAATTGTTCCCTTGAAGTAAAACCGGGATGTGTGACAGGATTGATCGGACAGAATGGTTCCGGAAAGACAACGACTTTTAAAGCGATACTCGGTTTGATACAAACAGATGGAGGAACGATCGAAGTATTTGGGAAGAATCCTAGAACACTAGGAAAAGAAGAGAAAAAGAAACTTGGAGTAGCTTTGTCGGATTCAGGATTCAGCGATTATCTGACGGTCAAGGACATAACGGCGGTTATGGCAGCAATGTATGAAAAGTTTGATCGGAAGGAATTTGAAGAAAAATGCAGGAAATTCCAAATACCGGATAATAAGAAATTAAAAGAATTCTCAACGGGTATGAAGGCGAAGTTAAAAGTTCTTGTCGCAATGTCGCATCATGCAGAACTTCTTATTTTGGATGAACCGACATCAGGACTTGATGTGGTGGCAAGACAAGAAATACTTGATATGCTTCGGACATATATGGAAGACGAAAGTCGAGCAATTCTGATCAGCTCCCACATTTCCAGTGATTTGGAAGGATTGTGTGACGATTTTTACATGATCGATCATGGAAACGTTATTTTGCATGAGGAAACAGATATATTGCTTAGTGAATACGGAATATTGAAGGTTACGGAAGAGCAGTATGAGAGTCTTGACAAACAATATATTTTAAAGAAAAAGAAAGAAAACTTCGGATACCGGTGTCTGACGAATGAAAAGCAATTCTATGTGGAAAATTATCCGGACATTACTGTGGAGAAGGGAAGTATTGATGAGATGATTCTGACTATGATAGGAGGAGAGTAGTGTGAAAGAAAGTAGAGGACAGCCCAAAAGTGGCGCACTGAAACAAGCTACC
>URRQ01000066.1 GCA_900550235.1 uncultured Lachnospiraceae bacterium | reverse complement strand
ATCCCAATAATAGCAAGGTAGAAATCCCGGTAATTGCTTATACTCAAGAGCCGCCTGTTTTGAGAGAGGAATATGATAACTATTCATTGGTACAAGTTATATCACTTTCTACATGGAACAAAATAGCGGATAAAATAGGGAATAATGAACAAGAGTTGTATATTCGGATACTAGCAAAGGATGATGCAACAATTAAAGACTTAGAAACTGTAGAAGAAGGAATATCAGGAATAATAGGAGCAAAGTATACTTACGAAATAGAAAATCGTATCCAAGAAAAAAAGGATAACGATAATATGATTAGCGGCTACATGATTGTTATTGGTGGTATATGTACTCTTTTAGCTGCAATAGGAATTGCAAATGTATTTTCTAATACATTGAGTTTTTTGAGACAGCGTAGACAAGAATTTGCACGATATATGTCTATAGGTATGACACCTAATGATATAAAGAAGATGTTTTTTATTGAAGTATTAGTAATTGCCGGACGACCGATATTGATTACGTTACCATTGACAATAATTTTTGTAGATCTTATGATAACGTCGAGTTATTTGAACCCTATGGAATTTATAGCTAATGCTCCTATATTACCAATAGGTGTATTTATATTTATGATTTGGGGATTTGTTGTATTAGCTTATTATGTTGGTGGTAAAAGAATTTTAAATAGTAATTTAGTTGATGGTTTAAAAAATGATGCAGTATTTTAAAAGATAACTTGACAAAAATATATTCTATAATTATTTAATCCTAGAGTACGTAAGTATGGTGTATTAAAAATATAACTGTTACTGTCAGCAAATTTATAAATTAGATACAATGCCGTTACGGGTGATACTAAACCTGTAGCGGCATTTTTCTTTATTTAGGAGAGTCTGAGTTGATAAGCCAAACTTCAAAGGTACTGCCTACATGAAGAGTAGAAAGCACATGGATAAAACCATATTGCCGGCTGATAATGTCTTGTGCCAGATGCAGCCCTACACCAACTCCTGGAAAGTTTTTGACAGAAGGAGAGCGGTAGAAGCGTTGGAAAAGTTTAGGGATTTCCGACTCTTTGATGCCGATACCGGAATCAGTGATTACTATTTTGGTATAGTTTTCCAGGGTAAAAAGTTCTATGGAAATATGTCCGTTTTCATTCGTGTATTTTACAGCATTATCCAGGATATTATACAGCGCTTCGGAAGTCCATTTGGGATCATGATACGCTTTAAAGTCTTCTGAATAATTAAAAGTTATTTGAATGTTCTTCTGATCAGCCGCTA
Organism: uncultured Lachnospiraceae bacterium; assembly: GCA_900550235.1. Classification (GTDB taxonomy): domain Bacteria; phylum Bacillota; class Clostridia; order Lachnospirales; family Lachnospiraceae; genus Faecalimonas. Next base: position 6,828 of record URRQ01000066.1, on the reverse strand, counting down.
AGACGATATTTTCCAGAGCCATGAGAATGGTGTCACCAATCGTTTGATAACTTGGGGATAGTTTTATCACACCTGTTTCCAAACGGGATATTTTTACAAGGGAAGAGATTAAAAATTCCAGCTTATTCAGATGTGCGGTATTGGTGTGAAATAAGGTCTGTAGTTCCTGCGGTTTTGTAATGGCTTTTTCCATAGCAGACTCTGTCAGGCGCAGCGTGGTCATGGGGGTTTTTAACTGATGTGAAATATCAGAAATTAGCTGCTGGAGCTGTACCTTTTCGGCATTTACAGAATTTTTGGTATTTTCCAATATACTGTACAGTCTTCCTAAATGATGGTTGATCTGTGATAGTAAAGTTTCATCATACTTTTCATCAGGGGAAAAATAGGTTCCTTCAATCATACTGTCCAATGTTTTATGAAGTTCACGAGTAAACAAGGTGAGCTTGTGGAAAATCGTACAAAAGAGAATAAATACACAGATAAGCAGAAGGAAAGTGAAAACGGTAAAAAGCAAAAATACTTTAGGGTCTGACGTAAGTGTACGCAATATGATAAAGGTCCCTGAAAATATCAACAGAAATAGCAGGGAAACTATAATATATACTTTTTTTAAAGAAAATGTTTTTTTCATATTAATCACCTATCCACATATATCCGGTTCCATAGATTGTTTTTATATAACGATGCCCACTGGCTTCGATTTTCTTTCGGAGTCTGCTGATAGCAGTATTTAGGGAAGTATCACCTACAAAGTTTTCGGAGAAATCCCAGAGATGCTCAAGAAGCTGATCCCGTTTTAAAATATGCTTTTTATTCATAATAAAATATTGCAGAATACGGTACTCCAAAGGGGACAATTCCAGGGGAACTTTGTCCAGTGTTGCAGTCATTTGCGAAAAATTGATGCAGAGATTACCGTCTTCATATACAGTTTCCTTTTGCTTTTCAGTGATATATTTTGTTAAAACAGCTATTTTCTTTTGTAAGACGACAGGTGAAAAAGGTTTTGTAATATAGTCATCAGCACCCAGGTCAAATCCTTTTACTATATCATTTTCTAAATCATTTGCGGTTAAAAAGATAATACTGGCATTTGATTTTTCTTTCAATTCTGCATATAATTCAAATCCATTTCCGTCAGGAAGGTTAATATCCAAAATCAGAAGAATGTAATGATACTGTTTTAAATATTCAAAGGCTTCTTTTGCATTATATGCAGAGTCAACGGTATAACTGGCTGTACGCAAGTTATAGGCCAGGGTATTATTTAAGGAGAAATCATCTTCAATAATTAAGATACGGTGCATAGTTTCTCACTCCTTCTGTTCTAAATTTCTAAGTTTTTCTATACCATAAAGAGCGTTTACGGTTTTCAAGATGTATTATAATTGTAAAAAATGCAAAAGTAAATAATGATTTTTTTCAGATAAAATATTTTTTTAAATGCACTAATTGTAATAATTTGGTAAGAATCGGCGGATATACTGATAAGAAAAAAGGAGGTACTAGATATGAGGTGTAAAAAACTAGGGGTACTTTTGGCAATGGTTTTGGTAGGCGTTTCCGCAGCACCGGCATGGTCGGTATCGGCGGCAGAACCTCAGGGCTTACCGCAGCAGGTGCTGGATATTTCCAATGGTTCAGATGAAATTTACGGACCAGGTGCACCGATTGAGCATGTGGAAAATCCTGATGAGCGGTTTAGCAGTGGCGGGGTAGATCATACACATCAGTATATCGTATCGAATGCCTTGAAGATTTTAAATAATGATAAAGGTTCTAGCGTCTTAAATACAAAAGCTGCTATGATATGTGAATATACAGACTGGCCAGATGTATTAGGAAATGAAACCGATTACGGAACGTTTGCAGGACATTTCTATGATCCGGATACCGGAAAAAACTGGATGGGACAGAAAAATCCTACTGCACGAATCAGAGCAGAAACCTATTATCAAAGTGCAGTTGCAGCATATAAAGATGGATATACAGATAAGGCAATGGAGTACATAGGAAAAGGAACACATTATGTATCAGATTTGAATGAGCCACATCATGCGTCTAACCTGACAGCAGTAAACAGTAATCATTCAGATTTTGAAAAATATGTGGACAAACATCGTACCGAATATACCATAGCAGGGAACAGCTTTGGCGTAGATGTTTATAGTAGTGCTGAGAATACAGCGGTAGGAGATATGCTTTATAGCGCTGCAAAAGATGCTAAAGCACTGGCTGGAATGGCACAGAATAAAGATACCTATGACTCAGCCGGAAATCAGTCAGTCCAAAATGCAATAAAGACAGTAAGTAAGTACATTTACAAATTTGGTAAAGAAGTAGGTATTTATTAAATAAGATGATTTGTGGTGACGTCACACTTTAAAATCATAAAATATCAGAAAGGAGGAAGGGACAATGAAAGAACTGGAAAAGAAAATGCAGAACGAAAACTTTGATGTAGAAGTACAGTATTGTGATCCTGATAATTGCAAATATGATTGTATGGTTTCGGAAAATCATTGCAATTCGCATATTTCAACTTTGATGTAGAATCAATTTGAAAGGCTGAATATATGTGAAGGGGAACAAGAGATGAAAGAATTAGAAAAGAAAATGCAAAATGAGAATTTTGATGTAGAAGTACAGTATTGTGATCCTGACGATTGCACTCATGACTGTCTGATTGCACCAGATCATTGTAATACACATATTACACCTTATTGGTAAAATCCAATTAAAGTAGTTTCTGAATTTTATCAGTAAAATGAAGGGGACATTTTCTCTATTATGAGTTAAATGTCCCCTTTTTATTTTTTTTGTTTAGGTAATAATTCGGTAAGAATTAGGGGGTATGATAAATTAAAACAAGGAGAGGTGAGAAACATGGAATTGGTTAAAACATCAGATTTGAAAAAGTATTATCGTACCGGAGAGATTTGTGTGAAGGCATTGGATCAGGTCAATCTTTCTGTTGAAGAAGGTGAGTTTATTGCTGTTGTTGGGCCGTCAGGCTGCGGTAAGACAACATTACTGAATATGCTGGGCGGATTGGATAATCCGACAGAGGGAACGGTTCTGATACATGGAAAAGATATAACAAAAATGAAATCGGAAGAACTGACGGTGTATCGAAGAAAACATATCGGATTTGTATTTCAGAATTATAATCTTCTTCAAACACTGAATGTAAAAAGCAATATATTGTTACCACTTTATTTAGGGAACAGTAAAATTGATGAAGCATATTTTGAAGAGATTGTAGAAATTCTGGGTATTAAAAATAAGTTGAAAAATTTACCGAACACCTTATCGGGCGGACAGCAGCAGAGAGTTGCCATTGCCAGGGCAATGATTACGAAACCAGATATTGTCTTAGCAGATGAGCCGACAGGAAACCTGGATAGTGAATCCAGTGAAGAGGTTCTTAGGCTGCTCAGGGAGTCAGGGGAACGTTACAATCAGACGATTATCATGATTACCCATAGTAGAGAAATCGCAGAAACTGCATCAAGGATTATAAGAATGAGAGATGGTAAAATCGTATGAGTAATGAAAAGAAAATAATCAAAGAAATGGTACAGGGTAATCTGAAGGTGAATAGAAAGAGAAATCTTCTTCTTGTATTGGCGATTACGTTAACTACCATTTTATTTACCTCAGTATTGGAAATTGGATTTGGCGGTATGCAATCTATTCAGGAAACACAGTTAAGACTTTCGGGATTAAAAGCAGATGCAGAACTTCGATACTTGAATAAAGAACAGTTTCAGGAAGTTCAAAATTCGGAGTTGTTTGAAAGCGTGGGAGGAAGGATTCCAATCGCATTTTTGGAAGGAGAAACAAAGCGACCTATTGAAATAGACTATCTAGATAAAGGTGGTATGGAAGCTTATTATCTTTCTTTGAAAGAGGGGAAGATGCCAGAAGATGAGAAAGAAGTGCTTTTATCTGAGCAAGCATTGGAAGAACTGGGAATAAAAAAGGAAGTAGGAAGTTATGTTCCGGTGTCTTTTACATTAAGAGGTCAAGAATATAATTTTGATATGCGATTGGCAGGTTGGTATACAGGAAATCCTAAGGCTGATTTTTAATTGTATCAGAAACATTTTTAGAACACAATCCTGAAGTGACAAAGAATACTTATGATGATGATAAAGAAGTGTCCGGAACATATTATGCTAGCGTTTGCATGAAGAACACAAAAAATATCGAGCAAAACCTTAAAGAATATGTGAAAAGCCTTGGAGGACAAACTGAGGATTCTAATGGAAGAGAATATATTCACATAGCAGTGAACTATGTATTATATTCAGAAGATGGAAATACGGGATTGATTCTTTCGATATTCTTTTTTGCAGCGTTATTTATTTTATGTGGCTACCTATTGATTTATAATATTTTTGATATAGGTGTTATGCAGGATATTCAGCAATTTGGAATAATGAAAACAATTGGAATGACAGGTAAACAAATCAAGAGATTAATGCGAAGACAGATGCTTTTTTTATCTCTTATCGGTATTCCGATTGGCTTGCTTCTGGGATATGGGCTAGGTGTTCTTTTGCTACCAGTCATTCTTAAAAACTGGGAATATAGTGAGGAAGAACTTACCATTGTACAATCAGTGCATCCAGCTATTTTTGCTTTAACAATTATTTTTGTATTAATTACAGTATTCTTAAGCATGAGAAGACCTTCTCAAAAAGCGGCTAAGTATTCTGCAATTGAAACAGCAAAATATACAGAGATAAAGAAAAAAACCGCTGAAAAAGATATTCGTTCTATTAGAAACATAGCAAAGAGTAATTTGCAAAGGAATAGGAAAAGAACGACTTTAGTGTTTACTTCACTTATATTAAGTATTATCTTTGTTAACTCTTTATGGATTATTTCGAATAGTTTTGATGAAGAAAAATATATTAATGCACGAATGCGGAGGGACTATTTGATTGCATCTACAGACACTTTAAATCCGAGTGTTGGATATATTAGATCTTCGGCGGCATTGAACGAGGAGGTCATGGAACAAGTAGAGAAAAATTCTATAGTCCAAAATGGTACTAGATTATATAAAAATACAGTAGATAATTCTGACATAAGTTTTGAATGGGGCAATGAAGGAATTGAAATAAAAGAATATATGCCCAATGTAGAAGTTGATGGCGTAATTACAAATGAAGCAATAACAAATTATGGACAGGTAACATTGTCAAAGGATGAAAAAGCATTATGTAATGTGTGTGGTATTTCTGAGAATTTTGTTGATAAAATGGAAATTTTAGATGGGGAAAGCAATATTGCCACCATTAAAGAAAAGCTAAAAAGTGGGAACTATATTTTGGCTGCTGTTTCTAAAAATACAAAGGGTGGTTATAGTAGTCAGGCATTAGAGAATTTACCAGATATTGGTGAAATAGTGACGATTTATAAGAATGGAAAACCACTGAAGAAAGCAGAAGTGCTATCACAAATTTTGGTAGTGGATTCAGAACAGATATCAGGAGATAGTTTAACTGGTGATAATACTATTTTAGGACCTTGGTTTTATTTAGGAGAAGATTTATTTAAAGAATTGTATGGAGAAGGCAATTTAGTGAATTATTCTTTTGACGCAGATGAGAAAGATGCGCCTGCTGTACGAAGAATGTTGAACCAGATTTCACAAGAATTTTCAGATGTTGGATTTGAAACTACAGAGCAAAGGCACTCTGAAATCGAAAATTATAAAGCACTGGTCAGAATACTGTGTGTTTTAATCGGAGGAATTTTAGGTGTGATTGGAATTGTAAATCTTGTGAATATTATTTTTACAAATCTAATTGTGCGAAACCGAGAATTAGCAACATTTAGAAGCATAGGTGCAACAAAGAAACAGTTGCGTGAACTGATTATAAGGGAGAGTATAGGATATGTTTTCTATGCTGCAGTTGGTGGCTTTATACTTGCAACACTAATCGGCATGACAGCAGTTAGGGGGATTTGTTCTTCTGTTTGGCTTTTTACTTTTCAATTTACATTACTTCCAGCAGCTATTGTCATAGTGTTGTACTTAATAATAGCTGTTATTGCTTCTGAGGCAGGGATTTATTTTTGGGAAAAAGGAAGTATTACAGAACGCCTCAGAAATTTGTAGATAGGATGATTTACAGCATAAAAATGCTGATAAACCAGAAATATAAGTGAAAGGAGGCGGATAATATGTTAGAACTTGAAAAGAGAATGCAGGAAGAGCCTTTTGATGTAGAGGTTCAGTATTGTGATCCAGATGATTGTGCTCATGATTGTTTAACAGCACCTGGACACTGTAACACACATTTTACTTCAATGTTATAAGGAGGAACGTAACCATGAAAGAATTAGAAAAGAAAATTCAGGAATTAGGATTCGACGTAGAAACCCAGTATTGCGATCCGAGTGATTGCTATCATGACTGCTACGGTGAAGGCGTTAACAATTGTGATGCACATTTTACAGAAATTTGGTAAGACTGGAGGAACACTATATGGAAAAAATGGAGAAAAAAATCCAGGAAGTTGCATTTGATGTCGAAGTTCAGTATTGTGATCCAAGTGATTGTTATCACGATTGCAAACATGAAGGTGTCAATAACTGTGATGCCGATATGACAACAATCTGGTAAAAATTGACAAATTACAGAAAGTGGTTCTTGTTTTTAATGCAAGAACCATTTTCTAATTTTAGGATTAGATTTATTTTATGCCTGTAATAATTCAGTAAGGATTGTAGATTATATTAAAATAAAACATGAGGTGAGAAACATGGAATTGGTTAAAACATCAGATTTGAAAAAGTATTATCGTA
>URRQ01000065.1 GCA_900550235.1 uncultured Lachnospiraceae bacterium | reverse complement strand
TGAACCGCCGTGTACCGAACGGTACGCACGGTGGTGTGAGAGGTCGGGAAATCTACTTGATTTCCCTCCTACTCGATTATAATTCTACAATAGTTGCTTCATGTCCGGTATATTTGAGGAATTTTTCCATAATATCGGACGTTTTGATTTTTAAACTGGAAGTATTGATACATGGATGACAGCCAAGATATTCTTCCAGGAGAAGTTCTTTGTCGATAGACAAATGTACATGATGTTCCTTATCATTCATCAATCCAAGGATACTGACAGAGCCGGGTGTGATATCCAGATATTGTTCCATGAATTCCCCATCTGCAAAAGAAAGGCGGGAAACCCCTAATTGCTTGGAAAAATCTTTGGTCAGAAACTTCTTTTCTCCCGGCATTAATAGAAGATAAAAATCTGTTTTCTGTCGATTACATAAAAAAAGATTCTTACACATAGTAATCCCAAGCGCCTGGTCGATTGCTTCGCAAGCTTCCATCGTCATTGCCTCTTCATGATCTACCCTCTCAAAAGGGATATCCAATTGTTCTAACAAAGCATAAACGCGCATTTCTTTTTCTAATCGGTTATCTGCTGTCGGTGCGGTTGTATATCGTTCATACATAACAAATTCCTCCATATTCTTATCTGCAATCAGTATAGTAAATCTTGAAAAAAATAACAATACCATGGTTAAAACTTGTCATAAAAATTGGAAAAGGCTATAATAAAAAAGATAATGAATTGTGAGGGTATAGTATGAGAAAACTAGTGAAATATTTAAAAAATTATAAAAAAGAAAGTGTGATTGGACCGTTATTCAAATTATTAGAGGCTTGTTTTGAATTACTGGTTCCGTTGATCATGGCAAGGATCATTGATGTTGGAATTAAGAACAGAGATTTGCCATATATTTTGCAAATGGGAAGCATCCTTGTGGCGTTTGGTGTGTTGGGACTTATCTGTTCTTTAACAGCACAGTATTTTGCGGCAAAAGCAGCGGTTGGATTCGGGACGGAGCTACGACATGATTTGTTCAAACATATTGGAGAATTATCTTATGCAGAAGTAGATAAAGCCGGGAATTCTACTTTGATCACACGAATGACAAGTGATATCAATCAGGTGCAATCCGGTGTGAATCTCGTATTACGTCTGTTTCTTCGCTCTCCGTTTATTGTAGTTGGGGCTTTGGTAATGGCATTTACTATCAGTGTGAAACTTTCGATCATCTTTGTCATTGCGGTACCGTTACTTTCTCTTGTTATTTATGGAATTATGTTTGTTACGATTCCATTATATAAAAGAGTACAAAAAAGTCTGGATCGGGTTCTTTTGACTACAAGGGAGAATCTGACAGGAGTGCGTGTAGTACGTGCGTTCCGTACACAAGAGAGGGAGAAAAAAGAATTTGCAGAGCAAAGTGATGGCTTGATGAAACTGCAGGTGTTGGTAGGAAGAATTTCTGCCCTTTTGAATCCGGTAACCTACATCATTGTAAATGGTGCGATTATCGCAATTGTGTGGTTTGGAGGAATCGAAGTCAATACAGGAGTGTTGACGCAAGGGGAAGTCATTGCACTTGTAAATTATATGTCGCAGATTTTGCTTGCTTTGGTCGCGCTTTCCAATCTGATTATTACTTTTACAAAAGCGTTGGCATCCGCGGGAAGAATCAATGAAATTTTTGCATTGGAACCAAGCATCAGAGATGGACACGGTGGAAAAGAACAGAATACAGCAGGATCGAAGATAGAATTAAAACAAGTGGAGTTTTGCTATGAAGGAGATAAAAGTCCTGTGCTTTCTCATATAGATGTGGCAATAAGAAAAGGAGAAACCATTGGAATTATTGGAGGAACCGGTTCGGGGAAAACAACGTTTGTGAATTTACTCCCAAGATTTTATGATGTAACGTCAGGGGAAATCTTGATCGATGGAGTGAACGTAAAGGAATATTCGTTAGATCATCTGCGTAAAAAATTTGGAATTGTGCCACAAAAAGCAGTTCTATTTCACGGAACGATTCGGGACAATATGAGATATGGAAAAGAAGATGCGACAGAAGAAGAGATTTGGGAGGCGCTTCGTATTGCGCAGGCAGAAGAGATTGTAGAGAAAAAGTCCAATAAACTTGACGCGATCATCAGTGAAGGAGGAAAAAATCTATCCGGTGGACAAAGACAAAGACTGACGATTGCAAGAGCTCTTGTGAGAAAGCCGGAGATTTTAATTTTAGATGATAGTGGATCAGCTCTTGATTTTGCAACAGATGCGAAATTGCGCAAAGCAATTCGAGAGCATACAGAAGAGATGACAGTACTGATCGTATCGCAGAGAGCGGCTTCGATTATGCAGGCAGATCGTATTCTTGTTCTCGATCAAGGGGAAATCGCAGGAATGGGAACGCATGAATCTTTATTAAAAGAATGTAGCATATATCAAGAAATCTGTTATTCCCAATTATCTGAAGAGGAGGTGGCAAGACATGCGTAATCAAAAAGAAACAATGAAAAAAGTGTTGAGACTGATTGGCCCCTATAAGCATTTTGTAATATTGTCGTTTGGATTTGCATTGATCTCAGCAATTTTGACGCTGTATGCACCGATTCTTATCGGTCAGGCGGTGGACCTTATCTTAGATGAAGGGAAAGTGGAATTTGCAGGAATCTTTCAGATTATAAAAAAACTGGCATGGATCATAGGAATAACGGGGCTTGCACAGTGGCTGATGAATCTTTGCAACAATAAGATCACGTATCGTGTGGTAAAAGACGTGAGACGACAGGCATTCCATCATTTGCAAAAGCTTCCATTAAAATATATTGACAGCCATCAATATGGAGACACGATCAGCCGGGTGATTACCGATGTAGATCAGTTTTCAGATGGATTATTGCTGGGATTCTCCCAATTATTTACCGGAATTGTTACAATCGTAGGGACATTACTTTTTATGTTGTATATCAACGTGAAGATTGCTCTTGTTGTGATATTCATTACACCGGTGTCATTATTTGTGGCAAGTTTCATTGCAAAAAAAACGTATACGATGTTTAAAAAGCAGTCGGAAGCAAGAGCACAGATGACTTCTTTAGTAGATGAGATGGTTGGAAATCAAAAGGTAGTACAGGCATTTGGATATCAAAAAGAAGCGTTGGAGCGTTTTGACGCAATCAATCAGGAACTGAAAGTGTGCAGTTTAAAAGCAATCTTTTTCTCATCGATTACGAATCCAAGCACAAGATTTGTGAATGGACTTGTGTATACAGGCGTAGGAATTGTGGGAGCAATTTCAGCAATGCAAGGATTGATCAGCGTAGGACAATTATCTTGTTTCTTATCTTATGCCAATCAGTATACGAAACCGTTTAATGAGATTTCTGGTGTTGTGACAGAATTACAGAATGCATTTGCTTGTGCGAAACGTGTCTTTGACTTTATAGAAGAAGAGCCGGAAAGCAAAGATGCGGAAGATGCGAAGCCTTTGGAAGGAGTAGATGGAAGTTTAAGTTTTTCTCATGTGGCGTTTTCTTATGATTCGGAGAAGAAATTGATCCAAGACTTAAATCTGCATGTAAAACCAGGACAAAAGATAGCAATCGTAGGGCCGACCGGCTGTGGAAAGACTACGTTGATCAATCTTTTGATGCGGTTCTATGATGTAGACAAAGGAGAGATTCGGATTGGAGAGCAGAATATTTTAGAAACGACAAAAGACAGCCTACGTTCTGAATTTGGCATGGTTCTCCAGGAAACATGGTTGAAATCCTGTAGTATTGCTGAGAACATTGCCTATGGGAAACCAAATGCAACAAAAGAAGAGATTGAAAATGCGGCAAAAGCGGCGCATGCTCATGAATTCATTATACGAATGAAAGATGGGTATGATACGATCATTACAGAAGAAGGAGGAAATCTTTCACAAGGACAACGTCAATTGCTTTGTATTGCGCGCGTGATGTTAGACCTTCCTCCGATGTTAATCTTGGACGAGGCAACCTCTTCCATTGATACACGAACCGAGATTAAGATTCAGGAAGCATTTCAGCGTATGATGGAAGGCCGGACAAGCTTTATTGTGGCGCACAGGTTGTCTACAATCAAAGAAGCAGATGTAATCCTTGTTATGAAAGACGGAGATATTATAGAACAGGGAAGTCATGAAGAATTACTGGGAAAAAATGGATTTTACGCAACATTATACCAAAGTCAGTTTGCGTAATATCGTAATAGGATTGTTGTTATTTCTTGCAGCAGTTATTCTGCAGATACTTGCAAGAAATAAGAGTGGGTTTGCGGATTGGTATACAGCCACTATTTATGCAACCGCAGAAAAATGGATAGGAAGAGTGTGGGGATTGTTTCCGTTTTCGGTAGTAGAGTTGTTATTATATGGTGTCTTATTATGGCTTAGTGTTGCGGCAGGCATCGGGATCTTTCGAATCACAAAAAAGAAACGTCGGCCAAGTGACGTACTTTTAGCAGGAGGCGGCAATGTTCTCCTCTTTGTTGGAAGTTTGTTTTTCTTATATACTACACTCTGTGGGATCAATTATCACAGTACACCTTTTTCGGAGAAACACGGAATGGAAATAAAAGGTTATACGGTGGAGGAATTGATGTCTTATTGCACTATGATAACAGAAGAAGTCAATCATTTGTCGGATCAGGTAAATCGGGAACTGTTGAAAAATCAAGAACAGCTTGGGAATAAAGCAGTACAGGCAATGGAACAATTGGGGAAAACTTACACAGGACTTTCAGGATATTATCCAAATCCCAAGCCGGTTCTTGTGTCAGAAATTTTATCGTATCAGCAGTTGACGGGGGTGTATTCGCCATTTACAGTAGAGGCGAATTACAATGCAGATATGACAGCATATAATATACCATTTACCATGTGTCATGAACTTTCTCATCTTCGTGGATTTATGAGAGAGGATGAAGCAAATTATATTGCGTATCTCGCATGCAGCCGGTCAGATGCATTGGAATTTCAATACAGCGGAGCATTGATGGCTTGGATTTATAGTACCAACCTGCTTTGGGAATATGCACCGGATATTTACGAGGAACTTCAAGAAAGCTTGCGGTTGGAGGTTCGTAAGGATCTCAAGGAAAATACGGCATTTTGGGATCGATATGATGGCGCAGTTGCAAAAGTGGCGGATAAAGTCAATGATACATATTTGAAGGCGAATAAACAGACGGATGGTGTGGAAAGTTATGACCGAATGGTCGATCTTCTGATGGCAGATTACTTATCGTGAGAGATTAGAGAAAAGGGGATAACATGATAGAAATCAAAGAGTTAACAAAAGTGTTTACATTGAATCGAAAAATGATGCGTGAAATGAAAACGAAGTCTAATAAAAAAGTAGCAGTAGATCATCTGAGTTTGAAAGCAGAAAAAGGTGAAATTTATGGCTTATTGGGACCAAATGGGGCAGGGAAAACGACAACTCTTCGTTGTATTTCGACGATCATAAAGCCTACAAGTGGAGAAATCTATGTGGCAGGACATGAGGTACAGAAGGAATCGGAGGCAGTTAGAAATAGTATTGGATTCCTTACAAGTGATATCAAACTGGATCCACAGTTTTCGCCGGACTATATGTTTGATTTTTTTGGAAAACTCCACCATGTTCCAAAAGATATTTTAAAGAAACGAAAAGAAGAATTGTTTTCTTATTTTGGAATTACTGAATTTGCACACAAAGAAATGAAAGAATTGTCTACGGGAATGAAACAAAAAGCAGCGATAGCAGTCAGTCTTGTTCATGATCCGGACATTGTGATCTTTGATGAGCCGACGAATGGATTGGATATTGTAACTGCACGAGGAGTGACGGATTATTTGAAGAAACTGAGAGCGGATGGAAAGTTTGTGATCATTTCTACACATATTATGGCGGAGGCTGAAAAATTGTGTGACAGGGTCGGAATGATCATCGATGGTGTAAAGGTTGCAGAAGGAACAATTCCCCAATTATTGGAAGAAACGGGAACAGAGAATCTGGAAGATGCATTTTTCAGTTATTATTGGAAAAAGAAAGGAGGGCAACTGTAGATGAAAGGAATGGGAGAAATATTCAAAAAAGAAATGGTTCGTGTATTCAAGGATCCCAAAATGGTGTTGTCCATCTTTGTCCTTCCGGTCGTATTGATGATCGGTTTGCTGTATCTGATGGGAAATGTGATGACCAATATGCAGGATGACATTGAATCACACAAATCGATCATATACATAGAAAATCAACCGGACAGCTTTCAACAATTTTTAAAGGAATGCGACATAGAAGGGGATATTCGCCCGATCAAAGAATTGGAACAGGTAAAAAAAGAAATACGAAATGGAGATGCCGACCTGTTGCTTGTATTTCCAAAAGAGTTTGACGAACAAATTCAAACATATCAGGTGGGGAATAAGGTTCCGGAAATTCAAACATTCTATAATCCTTCCGAAGAATATTCAAGTGCAGCGCGCAATGTTTTGATGGGAGTTTTGGAAGAATATCGAAATACACTTCTTGCGGGACGGGTTGGAAATCTGGAACAGCTTATGGTATTTACAGTAAATTCCGAGAGTGAAGAAGTGATCTTGCAGGATGATAAGAAAGCGGAAGGAAAAGCGTTGGGAACGATGCTGCCGTATTTTGTTACGCTGATGTTATTTGCAGGGGCAATGAGTATTGGAACAGATATGATAGCAGGAGAGAAAGAACGAGGTACGATGGCAAGTCTTCTTGTTTCTCCGGTAAAAAGAAGTGAGATTATTTTTGGGAAAGTATTTGCCCTTATGACGATATCCGGTCTTGCATCGGTTGTATCTACAATAGCCATTATTGTATGTATGCCTCTTGTGAGTCAATCCATGTTAGGCGAAACTGTATCTGGTGTGGGAATGAAATTGGATACAGAACAGATTTGGATGCTAGGAACGTTGCTGGTAGCAGTCGCATTTTTATATGCTACGATCATTGCGCTTGTCTCCGTATTTGCCAAGACCGTAAAAGAAGCAAACTCCTATGTAATGCCGGTTTATATTTTGGTACTTGCGATAGGGATTATAACCATGTATATGACGGGAGAACCTTCTAAGATTGCGTATTATATTCCAATCTATAACAGTGCGATTGTGTTAAAAGGAATTTTTGTCCACGAAGTGACAGAAATGCAGTTTTTGATTACACTTTTGACAACATTAGTATCCGGACTTATTCTTACCGGAATCATCGCAAAGGCATTTGATAGTGAAAAAGTAATGGCAGGTTAAATTTATTTACAATCATGTAGGAATTTCTCTTCGCAGATTTCGACTAGGATAATATCTTCGCCAATTTTTTTGATACATTCGAAAGGAATGATATATTCGGAGTCGCTTCCAAGAAAACCGCAGATCTTTCCTGGACCGGGAATGATGATGGATTCCAAACAGCCATTGCATAGATTGAGGTTCACATCAGCTACACAACCGAGACGTTTGCAATTACATGTGTTGATGACTTCTTTTTCACGGAGTTCACAAAGTCGCATAGGAAGATCCTTTTCACTATGAATTTACTAGTAGTTTATGAGAAAATCAAGAATTTGTGAAAAAAATAGGAATTGTTGTTTGACAACAATTTCCATAACTTATATACTGAAAGAAAACGGGCAAATGAGAGGATAAGAATTATGAAATGTCCATATTGTAACAATCCGGATACGAGGGTGATTGATTCAAGACCTGCTGAGGATGGAAATTCTATTCGCAGAAGACGTTCTTGTGATGAATGCGGCAAGCGTTTTACAACTTATGAAAAAGTGGAGACGATTCCTTTGATTATTATCAAAAAAGATAACAATCGAGAACAATATGATCGGTCTAAGATTGAAGGCGGTGTATTAAGAGCTTGTTATAAACGACCAGTTTCAGCAGATCAGATTAAAGCAACAGTCGATGCGATTGAGACTGAGATATTTAACAGAGAAGCGAAAGAGATTCCAAGTAAGTTGGTTGGAGAGATTGTAATGGAGCATTTGAAGAATTTGGATGCAGTTGCATATGTAAGATTCGCTTCTGTATATCGGGAATTCAAAGATGTGAATACTTTTATGGCAGAATTGAAGAAAATGCTGGAAAGATAAGAGCATAAAAAGGGACTGTCGGTTAATACCGATTTCTAGGCTCTAAATCTTAAAATACGAATCTCC
>URRQ01000064.1 GCA_900550235.1 uncultured Lachnospiraceae bacterium | reverse complement strand
TCAGTTCATTATAAAAACCTTAGATTTTTGTCTTGACAACTGAACCACTATATTATGTAATACACGATACGAGAAATGACGGTAATGGAATATCCTCTATTGAATGAATTTCTATACGAAGCTATTTTTATTCCAGACGGTATAAAGCCGCCACCGAAAAATATTATCGCTTCTCCCGAATTACAGATTTATGTTGACCGCTTCGGGCATCAAAAGCTGATTTCGCATTAGCCGCAGAAGTTGAGCAAAAAATCGTTGGCGCTGTCTGGGTACGCATTATACACGATTACGGACATATTGATGATGAAACGCCCTCCCTTGCCATCTCTCTATACAAAGAATACCGAGGACAGGGGATAGGAACCGATATGATGAAAGAAATGCTATCTTTGTTGAAAACACATGGTTATAAACGTGTTTCACTTTCCGTTCAAAAGGCTAATTATGCGGCTGAAATGTATCGAAAAATCGACTTTGATATTATACGGGAAAACAAAGAAGAATGGATTATGGTGTGTAATTTGTAAATTTTAAGGAAAGGACACAGAATTATGATACTGGGAGAACGAATTAAGAGAATCCGCACATTTCGGGGATTAACACAACGGGAACTAGGATTGAAGCTGGGATATGAGGAGCGCAACGCTGATGTTCGTGTAGCACAATATGAATCCGGCTATCGTGTTCCCAAAAAAGATACTCTCATGGAAATTGCCAAAATTTTGAATGTCAACTATATCAATTTTATTACCGAAGCCCCCGGCTGCGCCGAGGACATTATGCAGACTTTTTTCTGGCTTGACGAGGACAACCGCAATACCTTTCATCTGTTCCAGCTTGTCCGCAATCCCGGCAAGTGCAACGCTTCTGATGATAAGTCTGTTCGCTATAATGATAGTGACGAATGGCCTGCTCATGCCCCTGTCGGTATGTGGATTGATTATGGTCTGGTAAATGAATTTCTGCGTGAATGGTATTTGCGGAAAGAACAGCTAAAAAGCGGAGAGATTTCAGAGGACGAATACTTTGAATGGAAAATCAACTGGCCTGCTTCCAGCAGTAGTGTTGATGAAAAAGGACATGACAAGAAAAATAGCAGCTATCAATGGAGAAAATAACTGATAGAAGAAAGGAGTTTATATGCCAGTATATAGAAATGAGAAAGAACACTTTTGGGGAAATATTGAAAACAATACTGAATATGAAAAATATCCAGAAATGTGCAAGTTGCTCAAAGAACATATATGTGATGAAGAATTTTACTATTTATGCAAAACTTATATTGATATTTCTCTAAATGCACCCAAATTACCAGATAAAGATAATTTGACTGTTACAGCTAGTTTTCAATATTCAGATATAGATAAAGCAAAAGAAGCAACCACAAATTTTATAAATACATTTAATATTCAAAATATTGAGGAATTACTGGAAGTTATTAAAATGTTCTACCCATATGCTTCTAACGATAATCGCCAAAAATCGGGAACCTTATTTAAGGACGTTCCCTATGGTTCTCCCACCATTGGAAGATATTTTGATTTTTGTAGAATGCCAGATGAAGTATGGAAAACTATTGTACAAGATATTCTAAACAACAAATAAGAAATAGAAAAGGCTACCATTTCGGTAGCCTACTTTAATGGAGTGCAGGGGATTTGAACCCCTCGGCGTTTAATCCTTATCTAAATTGACTTAGCAGGGCACACTCCACAAACGCCCACAACCACCATTTTAATACATGCAATCATCATTATCATAATCATTCTTCCCTCCATACAGATTTTTGCTTTCACTTTTTCTGAAAGATTGAACTCAAATTCAAACGAAGCGCACGAAAAAATTGCCAAGCCAACAATCAAAGGCTCTTTGATTACATTACAGATTATAGTGCAAACCAGATGAATAATCAAGATATAGGTATCAAAAAGGTATCACAACACATACTAAGAGCCGGAAAGTCCGCTGTTTATGCGGCTTCCCGGCTCTCTGTTTACTATTCAAACTCGGGTGCGGATAGGATATTTCAGGTACTTTTCAATACACATTTGTGTTGTTTTGTATTCATATTCTCTGAATTATATCTGATATTTTTCTCGCACCAAATTATTAGAGCCAAAATAGAGCCATAAAGCACTATCCTTTGCAATCTTAAATCCATTCTTTTTATTTGTCTTAACTACATGAAAAACAACGTTAAACGCCATCTAACCAAGTTTTTGCGAAGATGAATTACCAAAGACTACCAACAATAAACCTACATTCCTAAATGTATCTATATTTCACACAACAAAAGATTATCCATCAGTTTCTTCTTCACTGCTATTCATTTTCTCCATTTTTCTTGCTGTTTTTTCAAAAATATCTGTTTCTATTCCATCTGTTTGCAATAAAACTTTTTTCAAAACTTCAAAACGAATCATCCTATTTCCAATTTTATTAACTCCTTCTGAAGACGCAAGCTTATATTTTTTTAAATATTCAATTGTTCTTTGTTCCTCTGTTGATTCAGACTCAATCTCATATTCATTTTTAAAAAGCGTATAACATTGTATAAATATCTTTAGCTTTTCCACCATATCTTGTGATATAGAAATCTTTTTTTCAGAGAAATCAAACATAACACAAAAAAGAGTATACATCTGAATTTTTTTATTTACGAATCCGTTTGTTTTATCTTCTGTAATAATTTTAATTAACTCCATTGCATTATGAACTTTTTCTATATCCTCTTTTGAATCCACATATTCTTCTCCAAGTTCTCTATATATTTGATCCAATCTATCCCCTTTCGTTTGATCAAGTATACCTTCTCTTGCCAATAACAGAATACTACTACAATATTCTACATCTCTCATTCTTCTAACATCAGCGGTACTGAATATTTTGTAATCTTGCCAAAAAATTTCATTAGCCAATTGTTCAGATACTTTTCCAAATTCGCTGTCCCAACTTTTTCTTTTTTCCTGTTCATTAAGACTATAATCTGTCAAATTAAGTCTATAAAACATATTCCTCACTTCATCCTTTGAAAAATGCTTATCCAAATTTACTATTGACATTTCATATGACCAAATTGCTTTTTTTGTATCATCATCTAGTTCATAAAAATATCTGTCTGCATATTTCTTCTTTATCTCCTCATCAATTAAATGTTTTTTTTGTAATTTATATTTTCCTGCAATATACTCAAAGATAGCATTAATCCTTTGTTGCCCATCCACTATATGTGTAATCGTCTTCCCCGTATTAGGATCCGTGTCATAATCCCACATAAATATTTCAGGAATGACCAAATCCAACAAAATAGTTTCAATCAATCTTATATTATCCTTATCTCCCCAAACTTTTTTACGTTGATATGTTTTATCCACAACCAATTCTTCATCTTTAAATCCATTATAAATTTGTGTTATTTTCATTGTGTTTCTCGAAAATTTATTGGCCATACCCGTTTAAATCTCCTTTCAATTGTTCAATAGATTGTATATGATATTCTTCTAAATCTTTCCAATCTCGATATATTCTATAGTGAATCTCATGCTTAAAATACATATCACGTTGTAGACTTTTGGTAGCAGCATTACTCTTTTTTATCCACTCAACACGACATTCTTCAATATTTAATAAATCAGTATCTGAAATATAGCCTCTATATATTCCCCTAGATATATAACGATAATACTTTTTATTTGTAATGTTATACGACATTCTAAACAGTCGCCAAAAATAATCAAATAATTGTGTAGATATGATAGCTATATCAATATCTGACGGATTATCTCCTTCATCAGTAAAATGCTTAAGAAATTTTTCTGGTGAAAGACTCATTCCTAGCTTTGCACTTCCAACCATAACTGTATTATTAAATCCAATATCAAAAGCATCACTCACCAACATTTTAAAATCATCAACTGCATGAATAATATCTTTCTCATCGATATTTAATATTCTTTCAAAATACCAATTATCAGCACGTAGCAAATATTTCATATAGAATTCTTTTACATTTGTTTTTAATAAATCCTTCTTTATGTCATCCTCTGTATATATCATATAGTATTATCCCTCGTATCTTTAAAATACATTTCCAATAATGGTTTCAATTCTCGTCCAAATTTTGCCGCCATTAAAACAGGTACACCATTTCCAACTGTTTTAAACATATCAGTCAAAGACATATTTGATGGAAGTTCAAATTCAGGAGGCACCGATTGAATTGCCAATACTTCTGCAATGCTTAATCTCCTTACTTTATATGGATGCAAATGTACTTCATTGTTTCCATATGCAGCAGTAGGAGAATACCTCCATCTATGCAAACGCTTAAATGATTTTCTCGAAACGTCTCCTTCTTCAATAGTTTGCATTCTTGCCAATCCCGCCTTGGGTTGAAAAAAGTTTTCGGAATTAGGATGATTCTCTACATCATTTTTATCAAACCAATATTGTATTGTTAATTCTTTTATAATATCCTGTGGTGGTTGTGTCACGGAATTTTCTCTAAAAGGCTCCGTATCAGGCCAATCAATATTACGAATCGTTTCTAAAACATTATACTCTCGTATTCCCCAATTGAAATTTTTCACAATATCTTTTAGTTGATCTTTATCCTTTTGATTTCTAACCTTTATACCAATCATTATGACACGCTCGCGTTCCTGTGGTACGCCATATTCTAAAGAATTCAATAATTTATCCAATAAGTAATATCCTTGTTTTTTCATCTTATTGTACATCTTATCATAAAATTCTTTATGTTTTTTTGTTCGCCATAAGCCTTTTACATTTTCAAAAATAAAAAAATCGGGTTTTTCTTTGCAAATGAGTTCAAAATATGTTTTTGATAACTTACCATTGTCGCCATTAATTCCTTTATTTTTTCCAGCGGTTGAAAAATCAGGACATGGAGGCCCACCAATAAATCCAATTATGCTATCTTTTTTGTCATTTTCAATAAGAACATCTAGTTTTGAATTTTCTTCTAAATAATCACATATGTCATCATTGAAGTACCCATGTTCTGGTTCCTTTATTTTCATCTTTTTTCGCGAATATTTATATGCTTCAAGAAATGGTTCATACTTTTCAGAAACCATCGCAATATCAAATCCCGCCTCTTCCATACCTAAATCTAACAATCCACATCCTGAAAAAAAGGAATACAGTTTTATCTTTTTCATTCTAAATACCGCACATTTTGTGCTCCTCCTGTAAATAATCAATCTCCCGAATTAAATTCCACCAATTTCTCCCAATCTATACTTCCATCTTCCCGGCAGAAACTATTTGCGAACTCTCTAACCAACCTATTGGCTGCTCTGTTATAACTTTCTTTATAATCAGCAACATACTTTTCTGGCATAGTTCCCATATATCCAATAATCTTTATATAAAATTCCTCGTCTCCGGTTAATTCCGCCCAAAAACGTTTCCCAGCCAGTTCCTGATACATTTTAGGCTTTCCTCTGCCGGATTCTTTCTTTTTTCCATAACAATAGCCGATATATGCTTCATATCTTGCTTTTGCTTGCTGTGCCAATTTAGACGCAGCTGTAAAATTCTGCTCCTGACGTTTTTTACTGTCTGCATTGAATACGGACGGCCCACTTTTAACAGCTATTGCAGAAATTGTATTAGTCTCATTATTCTGAATCATAATATCAATACCTTCTGCCAATGCTTTGTTCCCGCCACTTGCAGCAATAGCAATCGGTTCAAAAAAACAATTACCGAAAATGGTCTCTTCACTTGAACTTACAAATGCGGTAAGTACTGAATCCACAATTTCATTTGCACTCTGCATAGCTTTTGCACGATATAAATACGGATTTTTTCGTCTCATTACCTTCTGGATACTTAATCCATCTATCTTTTCAATTAACGTTCCATAAAATGTTTCCAATGCAGATGCAATCGCCTGAATCACCGCCTGTTCATCATATAAATTATTTAACGGCATATAAACTCCCTCCCAATTCTATTGCATTTCTAATTTTATTATGTACATTTGTACCTCTAAAGCGTTTTGTTTGAACCACAGCTGTATTATCAGCTACAGAAAGTACTGTTTTCCCAATAGCTTCAGCTAATCCTACCGGAACAGCATTACCTATTTGACGGTATTTTGCCGCTGTTGTCCCAGTAAATACCCAGTTATCAGGAAATTGCTGAATTCTTGCATACTCTTTTACACTTAACGGCCTATTCTGTGTCGGATGGCACATCATTGTTGCCTTCTGAACCGGGGAAGTAACTACTGTTGGTGAAGGCTGGTCATATGATAGTCTTCTATAAAATCCAACTTTTCCTCCCCCTGATTTATATGCCCCTCCCATTGCAATAGGAATAATATCCTCTGGCAAATCTCTCCAGTTTCCACCTTCTGGAACCATTTTCAAGAATTTCAACCTTTCTTCACTCAATGTTGCACATTCTCCATTCTTAAATTCCAAATCTTCTATTGCGCTTCTAACTGTCTGCCATTGATATTTCTTATCTTGATGCATCTGAAAATGTGTTGGAATTGGCAGAAATATTTCTTCATCATCACGACTCCCAATTAATACAAATCTCTCTCTAAACTGCGGAACGCCATAGTTTACAGCATCAAGTACTCCATATACCGTTTTATATCCTAATTTGTTAAATTCAGATAGAATTACGTCAAGCACTGTACCTAACTTTTGTTCAGGATCACTTTCATCCCTTTCAGATAAAGGTACATGTTTTAACGGTGATGACATAATTCCTTTTACATTTTCCATTACAAAAAATCGAGGTCGTATGTAATCTATCATACGAATAAAATCCATAAATAAACTTCCTCTAGGATCATTTATCCCCAATCTTTTTCCTGCAGTTGAAAAAGGCTGGCATGGCGGTCCCCCACAAATCAAAAATGGTTCTCCTACTGATAATCCTGTCATATCTAGCAGTTGTTGTGGCTGTATTTCTCTAATATCCCCACCCAAAACCTTATGGCCATTAGCTTTCATAGTTTTCACGCACGCTACGTCAAAATCTTGTCCAATCACTATATTTAAACCTGCTTTTCCCAGTCCAATGTCTAACCCCATTGCTCCAGAAAACAAAGAAATAACATCTCTATTAGCAGCATATCTACTATAATCATTCTGTTTTATATTTTTATGCATTAAACTTTCTCTCCGTTTTTTAATACGAACTTTCTTTCAAAAGAACTGTTTACCGCATCTGCTATATCTTCTAGTTCAGCTATGGTAAAACTCTCTCTTTTCATTTTCCCATTAAAATTCTGTGGTGTTGTCCCTATTCGCCGTGCAAGCTCAGCTATACTAATATCTGATCTCACACACAGCACCTTGATTTGTTCAGAAATCGTCATTTCGGGTACCTCGTCTTTTAATCAACTCTTACTTTACAAGTATAAATCATAGCCTTTATACCGTCAATCAAATAATTCATGTCCAACAGCCAATGGTACTTGTATCTTTTCCTTTAACTTGTTAGAATAATTAATATTCCCAAAGGTGGTGACCCGTTTATGTCTCGTGATTCTGAAACTGTCTCTAAAAATATGCGTAGCATTCATAGCAAAGATACATCCATAGAACTTCAACTCAGAAAAGCTCTATGGCACAAAGGATATCGATATCGAAAAAATTATAAAGCCTTGCCCGGCTCTCCTGATATTGTTCTGACCAAATACAAAATTGCTATTTTTTGCGACAGTGAATTTTTTCATGGAAAGGACTGGGAAATCTTAAAACTCCGTCTTGAAAAAGGTAAAAATCCAGATTACTGGATTAAAAAAATTGAACGTAATCGTTCCCGTGATTTTGAAACTGATAAAAAACTCTTGTTTCTGGGTTATACAGTTATACATTTCTGGGGTCAAGATATCAAAAAACATACCGACGAATGTATTCAAGCTATTGAAGAAGCTATATGGGACAGCACCTTTTCAGATTCTTCTTTCGATTCCTCTGACGAATAGTATAAAATTTATGGCTGCATCTTTTTTGATACAGCCATAATGGTTTTAAACATATATTATCTCTTTCAGTACAATTTCTTCTGCACAGGCTTTGATATTATTCATCAATCCAACCCATTTCATCTGATCCTGCATTTTCAGTTGTTCTGTCACACCCTGTTTCTCCACCATCTGCTTTACCAAGGTTTCCACCTGCTCTCTGGCCTCCTGATCGACCTGGTTCAAATGTCCTGTCAGTTCTCCCGTCATCAATACATACTGATATCG
>URRQ01000063.1 GCA_900550235.1 uncultured Lachnospiraceae bacterium | reverse complement strand
CATACAAAGATTTGAATTTGGAGGATAGATTATGGTACGTACAGAAGATGCATGTGAAATTATAAAATATGCTTTGCAAAACGAAATTAAAGTATATTTAGATGGCGGATGGGGTGTTGATGCACTTCTTAAAAGAGAATCAAGAATACACAATGATATTGATTTGTTTGTTGAACTGAAACATTATCATGATTATATTTATGTGATTAAGCAGCATGGATTTGAGGAAGTAAATACTGATTATACAACGGATGGTCATACTGTCTGGAAAGATGATAAACAAAGAATCATTGATTTACATTGTTTTGAATTTACAGATGACGGAATTGTTTATGAGGGAGATATATTTCCATCAAAAACTTTTTCCGGTATTGGAAAAGTTGGAGATATAACTGTTTCTTGTATTGAACCATTGAGTCAGGTAATGCTTCATTTGGGATATGAACACGATAAAAATGATGTGCATGATGTGATGCTGTTGTGTGAAACATTTCAAATAGCAATACCAGATGAATATAAGGAAAAGTAAAATTTCAGTTTTGTGTTGAATCTCTAAGCAAAATAGCTTATAATTTGACATGCTACATATAGTTATTATCCACAGTTATCGAGTAGGTGTTATCAATGCCGATAACAAAATGATAACATTAGCTCGTATAGGCAGGATAATATGGATATATCAAATAATCAAAAGAACGAGAAACATTACAGAGAATAATTCCTAAACAAAAAGCGTTAGTCTTTGTAGAGTTTGAATAATATATTAGAGCCAAGAAATGCCTATTTTACGGGCTTTCTTGGCTCTTTCTATGTCCGTTGACAATCAAATGACAATACTTTTTTAATATTATTGTAAATAATTTCTTCTTATTTAGCTGGGAATTGACTCTTCCAGTCTAAATATTCTTTTTCTGTAATCTCTTCATTTCTGAATTTCTGGTACATATCAGCCCATGTTCCAATATGATCCAGCATATTTAAAGAATCATGTCCTTTGTCTTTAAACATGAGTTGTGGTACGCCGGACTCATCTCGGTAGGCGTGCAGACCATATTGATCCTCTAAAGCAAATAATGCGTGCATGACACTAACATAAGTATCAAAGTTTGGATCAGACATGGCGTATGGACTGATCTTTAATGAGTTTGCTATTTTTTCCAATTGTTCTGATGATGGAAAACGATTCCCAAGTTCATAATTTCTAATTGCCGATTCGCTCAATCCGGACATGATTGCCAATTCTTTCTGTGTATATCCTTGATCGATCCGGAATTTTCTTATTTTCTCACCTACTGTCATAAGAAAACACTCCTTTGCTGATTGTTACTTAAAAGTATAGCATAAACAGTTCAAAAATGAAATATAAAAATAAACCGTTCATTTTTGAAATTATTCTATTGACAGTACGGAAATGAAATGTTATGATGCATATACACCGTTCGATAATGAACTGAAAAAAGAAAGGAGGGATATAGATGGCTAGTAAATTATTTATATCAGCAAAAGAAGTAGCGAAAGAATTAGAAGTATCTGATTCCTATGCGTATCGTTTGATCCGTCAGTTAAATGCTGAATTGGAGCAAAAAGGTTTCGTTGTTGTCAAAGGAAAAATCAGCCGTAAATATTTTGAAGAACGAGTTTACGGTATGAACGAAATGAAATAGCAGGGGGTGATGTTTTGACAGTGATCAAAAACCAAAAGTCAAATACTTACGAGGTAAGAACCTATTATAAGGACTGGACCGGCGTAAGAAAGCAGAAGACGAAAAGAGGATTTAAACGCAAATGTGATGCCCAGGAATGGGAAAGAGCGTTTAAATTAAAGGAGAATTTGAGTCTGGATATGTATTTTGAAGATTTTGTGGATCTTTATCTGAATGATATCAAATCTAGAATCAAATATAATACATGGCTGACGAAAAAGCATATTGTAGAAAAAAAGATTCTCCCATATTTTTCGAAAAAGAAGTTGCAGGAAATAAAACCTTCCGATATTCGACAGTGGCAGAACACCATGATGAACTATCGAAATAAACAAGGAGAAGGCTATTCACAGGTCTATCTAAAGACCATCCATAATCAGCTGAGTGCAATTTTGAATCATGCAGTTAATTTCTATGATTTGAAAAGCAATGCTGCACGCAAGGCTGGATCTATGGGAAAAGAAAGAACAAAAGAGATGCTTTTCTGGACAAAAGAAGAGTATATGAAGTTCATTGAAGCGGTGGCGGATAAGCCAATCTCCTTTTATGCATTTGAAATTCTATATTGGTGTGGAGTCCGTATGGGAGAGTTGTTAGCACTGACACCGGCAGATTTCGATTTTCAGGCGTGTACTATCCGGATCAATAAATCTTATCAAAGATTAGAAGGGAAGGATATTATTACAGATCCAAAGACTGTGAAGAGTAATCGTATGATCACCATGCCGGAATTTTTAAGCGAAGAATTAGAATCGTATATAGGAATGCTGTATGGCTTGAATGAAAATGACAGGATATTTCAAATTTCAAAAAGCTATCTTCATCATGAAATGGATCGTGGTGTGAAGTTGTCAGGAGTGAAGAGAATACGAATCCATGATTTACGACATTCTCATGTGTCGTTATTGATCAATATGGGATATTCTGCGGTGGCAATAGGAGAAAGGGTAGGACATGAAAGTGTGGAGATCACATATCGATATGCACATTTGTTCCCGACAATCCAAACAGAAATGGCGGAAAATCTAAATCAGGAAAGAGAGGAATATCTGGATGAGTGAAAAAAATAGGGATAGCAAGAATCGGTGGCGTAATGTAACCATAGCATTTCGAATGTCTCCGGAAGAAGATGCAGAATTAGATTTAAGAGTGAAACTTTGTGGATATCAGACGAGACAAGAATATATCATTGAAAGCGTTTTACATCAAAAAGTTACAGCAGTAGGAAATCCGTTGATGTTAGTACAGTTTAGAAAACAACTTAAAGGGATTGAAGAGGAACTGAAAAGGTTGACTACATTAGAGGATGCCGATGAAGAGTTGTTTACACCTATTCGAACAATGTTGGAGATATTAAATGCATTTGCAGAAGAAAGAAACTATGAAAGAAGGAAAAAAGAAAAAGCCCAGAAATAATCTGAGCAAGTTCCCTGATCATCAGAATAACTGATATATCACCTTAACAACTTGAGTATATCACAAAATTGTTGTTACAACAATTGCTAAATTCTGTTTGCCAGGGACTTGCCCGGTTGGGCAGGAGGTGGAAATGGAAGATAATTATAAAGAAGTAAAAAAGGAAGAACCATGCCTGAAATTGATCCACATGGATCAGGTTGAAGTGGAAGAAATTGAGTGGCTCTTTTATCCATTCATACCATACGGGAAGGTCACCATTATTCAGGGAGATCCTGGAGAGGGTAAGACCACCGTGGTGTTGCAGATCATTGCAAAGTTAACAAAAGGAGAAGCAATATTAAGTGAAACAAGCGAAGGAAAATCCGAAGAGATAGGTGTAGAGCCAATCAATGTGATTTATCAAACAGCTGAAGATGGATTAGGCGATACGATCAAACCGAGATTGTTAGCGGCAGGGGCTGATTGTTCCAGAGTCTTGGTGATTGATGACCAGGAACAGCCATTAACAATGGTAGATGCAAGGCTGGAAGAAGCGATCATACAGACGAAAGCAAGACTTGTAGTATTAGATCCAATTCAAGGCTTTCTTGGGGTTGGTGTTGATATGCATAGGGCAAATGAGATTCGTCCATTGATGAAAAGAATTTCTGTATTAGCAGAGAAATATCAATGTGCCATTATTCTGATCGGTCATATGAATAAGAATAGTAATGGAAAATCATCCTATCGTGGATTGGGGTCTATTGACTTTCAAGCGGCAGCAAGAAGCGTGTTGATTGTTGGAAGAGTGAAAGATGAACCGGAAATCCGAGTGATCTGTCATGTAAAGAGTTCTCTTGCTCCGGAAGGAGATGCTATCGCCTTTCGATTAGACAAAGAAAAAGGATTTCATTGGATTGGAAAATATGACATCAGTGTAGAGGACTTATTGTCTGGTGATGGACGAGGGCAAAAGATCCGAAGTGCGAAAGAATTTTTAAAAGAGATCTTAGCAAATGGATCAATGGAACAGGCAAAAATAGCGGAAGAAGCAGAAGAACGAGGAATTAAAAAGAAAACACTTTGGAATGCGAAGAAGGAATTACAGATTGATTCTGTGAAGATAGGAAATAAATGGTTCTGGATGTTACAAGACGAGTAAAGGAAGATGGCAAGATTACCATATCTTAAAGAATAGGGAATCTTGCCACCTTGAATAAAAAGGAGTGAAGCAATGAAAAAAGTACAGATTGATTATGAACTGTTTCGAAAATTGATCTTTTATCATCTGTGTTCAGATGCTCAGTATGAAGAAGAGATTCGAAATGGCTTGGAAGAAAAATTGGATGCATTAGTCAGACATGAACTCTATACGAAGTATAAGACTGCTCCTTCTGAGGAAGAGCAGGAGAAAGCACGACAGGAATATTTAGATAAGCGTGGAGTGTCAGCCAGTTATCGATGGTGATGTTTGTTTGGGGAATATAGAACAGGAGCGTGGCACGCACCTGTGAATATCAAACAAGGAAAATTGTCGTAGAGTGTAGCCGATACGGTACTGGCTGATTTGAAAGCTCCCGGCAGGGCGCAAGGGTACTTTTGATGGACGTTAGGCTGTCGAAAGTGCTTTTGCGTTACTTTTGACAAAAGTAACAAAACATAATCGTCATATCTGGCGTTTTAAAATGAATGAAAGGAGATTTATTGAAGAGGACAATTAGTTTTATGACAGGAAAAGGCTCCCTGAACCATAATAGTAGAAAATTTCATGCAAAGAATACGGATCCGAACAGAACCCATTGGAATGTTGAATATTGCAATGAAAATATCAAAGACGTATATCATGAATTATTTGACGAAGCCTTGAAGCGATACAATGATAAACAGACTAGAAAAGATCGTAAGATAGATGATTACTATGAAAAGATACGTTCTGGAAAACAAGAAAAATTATTTCATGAGGTTATCCTTCAGATCGGTGATAAAGACAATATGGGATCAGAAACGATGGAAGGACAACTTGCTGCAAAGATATTAGATGAATACATGAAAGGATTTCAAGAACGGAATCCTACGTTGCGAGTATTTGCTGCACATCTACATTTAGATGAAGCAACACCACATCTACATATTGATTTTATTCCCTATGTTACAGGAAGTAAGCGAGGACTTGATACAAGAGTATCTTTAAAACAAGCTTTATCGTCATTAGGATTTAAAGGCGGTTCCAGAAGTGAGACGGAGCTAAATCAATGGGTGCAATCGGAAAAGCAAAAATTAGCTATGGTCATGAGAGAAAATGAGATAGAATGGGATCAGAAAGGAACTCATGAACAACATCTTTCTGTATTGGATTACAAGAAAAAGGTTCGAGAACAGGAAGTAGAAGAATTAACGGAACATAAGAATTTATTGGAACATGATTTGCATGATATCAGTGAATGTGTGGATGAGATCCAAAAGGAAAAAGCGCAAGCAGAAAAAGAGAGAGATGCAGTAATTAAAAAGACAGAAGTGTTAGAAAAACGATTTTCTGCACTAAATTCAAAAGCTGGACTTGTTGACTCACATGCACGTGAGTATGGATATTATCCGGAAGAATGGCTGCCAGAAGCCGGAACTTTAGAGTCAGCAAAATCTTATCGGAAGAGAATATTTCCTTTGGTGAAAAAAGTTGCGAATATGATACAGGCATTATATAGCAAGTATTTGGATTTGAAAAACAAAAATCAAAAGCTGTCAGATCGAAACATAGATCTTGAAAATCGTGTAGATCGGTTGAGAGAGGAAATATCTGTTATAAAGAAAGAGAATGTAGCTTTGTTAAATGTGGCATATGATATGGATCGTGTTGTAGCTGTTTTGGGAGAAAATAAGGTCAAGGAAGCAATAGAAGTGGCAAAGCATTTGGAACAGGTAAATGCAAAGCAAAAAGGTAAGAAGAGACGTACAGATAGAGAGGGGAGATAAAGGGAGTCGAAGAAATCAAATCTATGTTTAGAAAGTACGGTTTAGATGTTGACTTTTGAAGTATAAATTAGAGAGAGTAGATTTTATACAGAAAGAAATAAAAGAGAGGAGAATAAATAGTGTAATATAAGTAAGCAGACAGTTTTTTATAGCTGCTTTTATATGGTCTGAAAACTTGTCTGAAAATTTATTTGAAAAGTGTAACTAGATGGCATAAATTATTGCTATGAAGTATGAAGGTATTAAATATAATCAGGAAGGAGGTTGTTAGAGTGGACGATGATGAAATCGTGGAATTATTTTTGAAGAAAGATGAATCTGCAATTATTCATACTGCTGAAAAGTATGGTTGCAGATTACGTTCGATTTCGCAACGAATTACTGCAGATATTTTAACTGCTGAGGAGTGTGAAAATGATACATACCTCGAAGCATGGAATAGAATTCCACCAAATGAACCCAGAACGTATCTTATAGCATTTTTGTCAAAAATCATTCGTAATATATCTATTAATAAATGCATAGAGAAAAATCGATTGAAGCGCAGAGCATATATTGTAGAGCTATCTAGTGAAATGGAACAGTGTATTCCAGCGGTGAATGATGTTGAAAGCTATGTTGATGGAGTTGAGATAGGCAGGGTAATCAGTACATTTCTTCGCAAACAGCCTAAAGAAAAGAGAATAATTTTTATGCATAGATACTATTATTGTGATACTGTTTTGTCGATTGCAAAGCGTTTTGGACATTCGGAAAGTAAAGTGAAAATTATGCTTTATCGTATGCGAAAAGACCTTCGAGTCTATTTAACAAAGGAGGGATATTTTTTATGAATGGAAAAGAATTATTGCAAAGTATGAGTGAGATAGAAAATGATTTAATCATTCAGTCAGAATTTGAATTTCATCAAAAGAAAAAAATAATTCATGTTAAAAGAAGGATAGCAATTGCAGCGTGTTTATGTTTGTGTTTATGCGGGACAGTGCCTATATTGGCATTTGCCGGCAATGATTTTGCACATGAACTTCTTTATTCGATTTCTCCATCAATAGCTCAAAAACTTAAGCCGATTAATGTTTCGTGTGAGGATAATGGCATTGAAATGACAGTAGTTGCAGCGGAAGTAAATGGCGAAAAAACAACCATTTTGTTGTCAATGCATGATAAGATTGCTAAAAGACTAGATGAAACAACTGATCTTTTTGATAGTTATAGTATTTGCACTCCGTATGATCAAAGTGGAGGATGTTCTCTTGTTAGTTATGATGCTGGTACGAATACGGCAACATTCATGTTAACAATTGAGCAAACAGACCATATATTGCTTCCAGGTGATAAAATTACGTTTTCTGTAAATCAGTTGCTCAGCAAAAAAGAACACAATAATTTTAAAATTGAAAAAATAGATACAAACAACGTGTATTCTATAACAGAGTTTCTAGAGGAACCAGATATCAGAGGAGGTAGTGATTCGGAGTCTGAATCCATTGATGGGGATAATATGTTATTTATTAAACCTGACGAAGCAAATGCCATTATTCTCAAAAAAGGGGTAGCTGTTACTGGATATGGAATCGTAGAAGGGAAGTTGCATATTCAAGTTAGATTTAGCGATATTCTTAATACAGATAATCATGGTTATGTATATTTGAAAAACGAAGATGGAAAAGTAGTTAATTGTCAATCAAGTGTTGCATTTTGGGATCAGAGTCATGTGAATAGTTATGAGGAGTTTGTTTTTGAAGTATCTGCAGAAGAACTTGTTAACTATGAAATATGGGGAGAATTTTGGACATGTAACAATGCACCTATAGAAGGGGAATGGCAAGTTACATTTCCGGTGGAGAAAAATGAATAATAACTTTTAAATAGAATTTCTTGTATAGATAGTAGATGATTATTAGTTGATCTTGATATATAGCATATTGTTGACAATAAAATGACAATACAATCAGATGAAAACATAGCGAATTCATACAAAACAGTTCAAAAACGAACTGTTTCAAGAACGGAATACCAGAGAAACACTACAAAGCAGATAGAACTTTGCGAGTTCGAATAATTAAAAATTTCTGGAAAGCCTTATAAACAGGGCGTTTCCGGGCAGATAAAGTTCTATTTGATAACAAAATGATAACACTGGATATTTTGGCATTATTTATCAGGTATCCTGTGGTTATCGAGTAATATGTGTGAAACCGACAAAAAAGGTCTTACTGAATTGAGTGA
>URRQ01000062.1 GCA_900550235.1 uncultured Lachnospiraceae bacterium | reverse complement strand
TATCACATTTGTTCATGAATACAACGATGTAAGGAACACCTACCTGACGAGAAAGTAAGATATGCTCTCTTGTCTGAGCCATAACACCATCAGTAGCAGCTACAACAAGGATAGCACCATCCATCTGAGCAGCACCTGTGATCATGTTCTTAACGTAGTCAGCATGACCTGGGCAGTCAACGTGAGCGTAGTGACGTTTCTCTGTCTCGTACTCTACGTGAGATGTAGAAATTGTGATACCACGTTCTCTTTCTTCTGGAGCTTTATCGATGTTTTCGAAATCTGTAGCTACGTTACCTGCTACTCTTGCAGCAAGAGTTTTTGTAATAGCAGCTGTTAAAGTTGTTTTACCATGGTCAACGTGTCCGATTGTACCAATGTTAGCATGTGGTTTGCTTCTTTCAAATTTAGCTTTAGCCATTTTGAATAATCCTCCTTAATTATATGGCCCTTAAAGTAAAAGGGCCATTTATTCATTTTGTTTACTCGGTTATTTCGATTATATTTCAAATCGTATATATTTTCAAGTGTTTTATGAGTTTTCACTTGGAAAATACTAGTTTTACTAACAGTTCAATTATTTTGCTTTGCTAGCTAATACTTTCTCCTGAACACTCTTTGGAACCGGCTCATATTTCTCGAAGAACATTGAGTAGTTACCACGTCCCTGTGTTCTGGAACGTAAGTCTGTAGAGTATCCGAACATTTCTGATAATGGAACATATGCACGAACGATTTTTCCACCGCCGAGATCATCCATACCTTCGATACGTCCACGACGAGAGTTGATATCACCGATAACATCTCCCATGTACTCTTCTGGCATTGTAACTTCTACTTTCATGATTGGCTCAAGAAGTACTGGAGCTGCTTTTGCCATAGCATCTTTAAATGCCATAGAACCTGCAATGTGGAATGCCATTTCTGAAGAGTCGACTTCATGGTAAGAACCATCATATACAGTAGCTTTAATACCTACTACAGGGAATCCGCCAAGAGTACCTGACTTCATAGCTGCCTCGATACCTTCTCCAACTTTTGGAATGTATTCCTTAGGAATAGCTCCACCAACAACTGTTGATTCAAAGAAGAATGTCTGCTCACCGTTAACGTCTGTTGGTTCGAATTTAACTTTACAGTGTCCGTACTGACCACGTCCACCTGACTGTTTTGCATATTTGCTGTCAACATCAACTGCTTTAGTAAAGGATTCTTTGTAAGCAACCTGTGGCGCACCTACGTTAGCTTCTACTTTGAATTCACGAAGAAGTCTGTCTACGATGATTTCAAGGTGAAGCTCACCCATACCAGCGATGATTGTCTGACCAGTTTCCTGATCTGTATGAGCACGGAATGTTGGGTCTTCTTCTGCAAGTTTTGCTAAAGATTCACCAAGTTTACCCTGAGAAGCTTTTGTTTTTGGTTCAATAGCTAACTCAATAACCGGCTCTGGGAATTCCATAGACTCAAGAATTACAGGGTGCTGTTCGTCACAAAGTGTATCACCTGTTGAAGTGAATTTGAAACCGATAGCTGCTGCGATATCTCCTGAGTATACTTTTTCAAGCTCTTCTCTCTTGTTGGCATGCATCTGAAGGATACGTCCAACACGTTCTTTTTTGCCTTTTGTTGCATTCAATACGTATGAACCTGCGTTCATTGTTCCCGAATACACACGGAAGTAAGCAAGCTTACCTACGAATGGGTCTGTCATGATCTTGAATGCTAAAGCTGAGAACGGCTCTTCATCTGATGAATGTCTTACAACATCATTTCCGTCTGCATCAACACCCTGGATTGGAGGAATGTCAAGCGGAGACGGCATGTATTCGATAACTGCATCCAGAAGTTTCTGAACACCTTTGTTTCTGTAAGCAGTACCACAGCATACCGGAACTGCTGCACATTCGCATGTACCTTTTCTCAAAGCTGCTTTTAACGCTTCTGTTGATGGTTCTTCACCTTCAAGGTATTCCATCATAAGCTCGTCATCTAATTCGCAGATTTTCTCTACTAATTCTGTATGGTAGAGTTCTGCTTCTTCCTGCATATCTTCCGGAATCTCAACGATAGAGATATCGTCACCCTTATCATCATTGTAGATGTAAGCTTTCATTTCGAATAAGTCAATGATTCCTTTGAAATCATCTTCTTTACCGATCGGAAGCTGAAGGCAGATTGCATTCTTACCTAATCTTGTTTTAATCTGATCTACTGCTGCGTAGAAGTTTGCACCAAGGATGTCCATCTTGTTGATGAAAGCCATTCTAGGTACGTTGTATGTGTCAGCCTGACGCCATACGTTTTCTGACTGAGGCTCAACTCCACCCTTCGCACAGAATACACCTACTGCACCGTCAAGTACACGAAGTGAACGCTCAACTTCAACTGTAAAGTCAACGTGACCCGGAGTATCAATGATGTTGATACGGTGCTCTAAAGCGCCAGCTTTCGGCTTGCAGTTTTCCTGCAGTGTCCAGTGACATGTTGTAGCAGCCGAAGTAATTGTGATACCTCTTTCCTGCTCCTGGGCCATCCAGTCCATTGTAGCAGTACCTTCGTGAGTATCACCAATCTTATGGTTAACACCGGTATAGTAAAGAATACGCTCTGTTGTTGTTGTCTTACCAGCATCAATATGAGCCATAATACCAATGTTTCTAGTTCTATCTAATGGATATTCTCTTCCAGCCAAGACTTTTTCCTCCCTTAGAATCTGTAATGAGCAAATGCCTTATTAGCCTCTGCCATCTTGTGCATGTCTTCTTTCTTCTTCACTGATGCGCCTGTGTTGTTTGCTGCATCAAGAATCTCGTTTGCTAATCTTTCTTCCATTGTCTTCTCTCCTCTTTTACGAGAATACAATGTAATCCAACGAAGAGCTAATGCCTGTCTTCTGTCAGCTCTAACTTCGATCGGAACCTGGTATGTTGCTCCACCGATACGTCTTGCTTTAACTTCAAGAACTGGCATAATGTTGTTCATAGCCTCTTCAAATACTTCGATAGCTGGTTTGTCAGATTTCTCAGCTACTCTTTCAAATGCTCCGTATACAATCTTCTGAGCTACACCTTTCTTACCATCAAGCATGATGTTGTTGATAAGCTTTGTAACCACTTTATTGTTGTACAATGGATCCGCTAATACGTCTCTTTTCTGAGTATGTCCTTTACGTGGCACGGTCCTTCCCTCCTTAATCATGTTCTTGAGACTGATCGTCTCATTGTCAAATTAATTCATCGGTACTCACATGTGTCTTTCTAATGATGCATATGTTCGTGCGGGACTTATCTATAACCCGCAACCTACAGGAATCATAGTTCTGTTTGTGATACGATTTTAGTTACTATATTATTTCTTTGCGTCTTTTGGTCTCTTAGCGCCGTATTTAGAACGAGCCTGACGTCTCTTAGCAACACCTGCTGTATCAAGTGTTCCACGAACGATATGATATCTTGTACCTGGTAAGTCTTTAACACGACCTCCACGGATAAGAACAACGCTATGCTCCTGAAGGTTGTGACCTTCTCCTGGAATGTAGCTTGTCACTTCGATACCGTTAGAAAGACGAACTCTGGCAATCTTTCTAAGAGCTGAGTTAGGTTTTTTAGGTGTAGCTGTCTTAACTGCTGTACAAACACCTCTCTTCTGTGGTGAAGAAGTATCTGTAGCTTTTTTTCTTAAAGAGTTGTAACCCTTCTGTAAAGCTGGTGCTGTAGACTTCTTAACAGATGTCTGACGTCCCTTTCTTACTAACTGATTGAATGTTGGCATTCCTTTCACCTCCTATGAATACTGTTTGGTTGCTGAGCGTTTATTCACTCTTGTTTATGCGCGCAAAAAGAACTATGCACTTTTATGCACGCTTAGTTATTTTATTACGAGTTTCGCAAAAAGTCAAGGTCTATTCCAAATCTTTTTATTTTTTCACAAAAGGAATCAAAATTCCACCCACACTATTTCCTATTGTCATAATAAGTAGATACAAAAATGCTTTTCCGGACCATGCTCCTGCCAATGAGAAATAAAACATATTGGCAATGCAATGCTCAAATCCGCAGAGAATAAACACGCTTACTCCCATAAATAAGATGATCGGATTCCCTTTTTCCTTGAACCCATCTACAGCAATATACATCAAAAGTCCGCAAAAAACGGCTAAAATGAATATACTAAGCGGGGAGTCCTCAAGCTTTGCATCGCAAATAATATCAACTTTTTGAGCGATTAGCGCATGTCTTGTATTCAAAAAAGCAAAAGCTCCGATGGCAGTTCCCACAAGATTCCCGATCCATGTCGTCAAAAGAATCAATAAATACTCTTTTTTATCTTTTTCCACAACAAGATATCCTACTTTTCCTGTATACAAAAACAAGCCATTCAATACAATTGCATAAAGTCCAACTGTAAAAAGAAGTGCTCCGATGATTTTGTTCTCCACCGACAGATAGATGATTCCACCGATTGCTATTGCAATACCTGCCAAAACTGCTTTGCAGAATATATTTCCCATTTTTTTCATGTCCATACCTCCCGAAACTCTACTTGCTTAAAATCTCCTTGATCAATTTCCATACATTTGCAATGGACTGTTTCGAAACTCTTTCTCTTGGCGAGTGCACATCATACATACTTGGTCCCATGGATAATAAATCCGCATTTGGAATTTTTGCTGTCCAGTATCCACATTCCAATCCGGCATGAATGGCTTCTACTTTCGGTTCATTTCCAAACAGTTCTTTATAAGCCTTTACTGCTTTTTCACGCAATGGAGATACTTCTTGATACTGCCATCCTGGATATTCCCCAGACCATTCACATGCAACGCCATATACATCTGCAATTGTCTGCACTTTTTCTCTTATGTAGTTTTTCTCTGTCTCTACCGAACTTCTCAAAGCAGAGTCTAAAATAATCTCTCCATTCACTTCTTCCATATTACCGGTGTTGATTGACGTTTCAACAAGTCCCGGTACTGCCATGGACATATTCATTACACCTTGTGGCATAAGCATCAAAATTCCACGAAGTGTTTCCAATGTTTTCGCGGTAAACACTTCGCATATATTTTCTTGCCCTGCTGCTTCTATTTGAATTTCCACATAATCAGACGCTGCTAATTCATTTTGGAATTGTGCCTCTAATTTCTGAAGTTTCGAAACAACTTCTTGCATACGTTCTTTCTCTACATAAACGACCATACTGGCGCTACTTGAAATAGCATTGGATTTTCCTGGCGCTTCCACTTTACCGATTTTCACATCGAATTCTTTTAGCGCTGTTAAAATCCGACCTGCAAGCTGGATTGCATTGCCTCTCTCCAAATGAATCTCCATACCGGAATGTCCACCTTTTAATCCTTTGATCGAAACATTCAGTCTCTCCAGATTTTCTTTTTGCTCCCTTACAACCGGAATATGGATTGCACTACGAACTCCACCGGCACAACCACTACAGAAAGTTCCTTCTTCCTCACTGTCCAAGTTTATAATACGTTTTCCTGAAAGCTCCGAGACATCCAAATTAGCGGCTCCGATTAGCCCAACCTCCTCCTGCGTTGTAAAAATAAATTCAAGTGGGGGATGCGATACTTCTTTTGCAGCCATTAACATCATCGAATAGCTGATAGCAATTCCATTGTCTGCTCCTAACGAAGTTCCATCTGCACAAATGAATTCTCCGTCCTCTTTTACCTGGATTCCGTTCTCATATATATGATCCGCTCCATCTGCTACAACATATACCATATCAAGATGCCCTTGCAGAATGATCGCTTCTTCATTTTCTCTTCCTTCTGTACCTGGTTTTTTCACAATTACATTGTACGTCTCATCCTGTTTTACCCAAAGCCCCAGTTCTCTTGCAAATTTCACAAGAAAATCACTTGCTGCTTTTTCATCCCCCGATTGTCTTGGAATGGATGAAAGCTCTTTAAAATAAGAAATAATCTTTTCTAATTCCATTTTCTTACTCTCCTCCTAAAATGTACTATGGTTTGATTGTATTACACATTCTATATACTGTAAACAAAACTTTGTTCTTTTTCACTTACTTTTACAAATAATGCCAAGATTCGTCATGGTATATCTGTCTTTTCTGCTTTATAATAATATTGAAAACGCAAACGGGAGAAAATAACTTGAAAAGGAGACAACAATTATGTTACACACAACAAATGCAGCTGCCATTCAGCAATCAGGTCGCATGCAGATAGGGGATCCTTACACGTTACATTTCAACTTGGAAATTTCCCGAGAAATTATGATGGATCTTCTAACCTACTTAAACGAAAGACAACAAATCAGACATCCAGGTACTTCTAAGATTATCAATCAGCAAATCAATTTTGATGCATTAGAATCACAAATCGCATCCATCCTTCAGGAAATTGGAATTCCAGCCCATATTATGGGATATCGTTATCTGAAAGATGCAATCACACTTTCTATTGAAGATTGTGAATGTATCAACGCTATTACCAAAATCGTATACCCTGATATTGCCTCAAAACACAATACTACTCCAAGCCGTGTAGAGCGAGCAATTCGCCACGCGATTGAAGTTGCCTGGAGCAGAGGCAGTACAGAAATTCTTGACAAATTCTTTGGATATACCATCAACCCTTCTGCTGGCAGACCTACTAATTCAGAATTTATAGCGCTTGTTGCGGATAGAATTCGTATGAAGAGATTCTAAATCCCAGAATTTACACACAATAAAACCCCCGCTTCAATCTGTCTTTTTGAAATCCAGAACAATGTTCCAAATTCTCAAAGACAGATTGAGCGGGGGTAATATTTTATTTATCGTTTTTTATTCTTCCGGAACTACAATAAGATCTTTTGTGAATTTGTTAAGTACTTCACATCCATCTTCTGTAATAAGTACAATATCCTCAATACGAACACCGATTTCTTCATCTGGTAAATAGATACCTGGCTCAATTGAGAAGCACTGTCCTACCTGAATGATATCTTCGTTTACAGAAGAAACATCACCGAACTCGTGATCTTCCATACCAATAGAATGACCTGTTCTATGTGTAAAGTATTTTCCAAATCCTTTTTCTTCGATGTAGTTTCTACAAGCTAAGTCAACGTCGCACATTCTGTTACCAGGTTTGGAAGCTGCAATACCTCTGGCCTGTGCTTCTTTAACAACTTCATATACTTCTCTTGCTCTATCAGATACTTCACCGATAAATACTGTTCTTGTCATATCTGAGCAGTAATCATTTAAGATACCACCGATATCAAGAACTACAGAGTTTCCACGTTTTCCTTTTGTATTGTCTGTTACGTGGTGTGGGTCAGCTCCAGATTTACCATAAGCTGTGATTGGGTCAAATGATACTCCTGAATGTCCTGATTCTGCATACATTTCACGAACTTTTTCGTCTAATTCGATTTCTGTATAACCTTTTACAACAAGTGGGATTAATTTTTCCATGACAGCATCGTTAGCTAATCCAGCCTGTCTCATTAATTCCTGCTCACGCTCATCTTTGATCATTCTTACATAATCAACGATTGGTGAACCATTTACGAATTTGCTTCCTGCGCCTAATTCCATAAGTCTTAATAAGAATCTTGCCGGCCATGTTTTATCAACACCAACTGTTTTGTCTTTTTCAACAAACTGGCTTAAAATCTCAACTCCGTCCTGAACGTCGTTGTACCAAACTAATTCTACTCCCAAGTCTTCTTCCTGTGGGAATAACTCATTGATTACCATTTTGTGGTTACCATTTACATTAAGGTAAAGAGCTACAAGTCTTTCACCTGGAGCGATTTTCTTTCCAATTAAGTAATAAATTGCCAATGGGTCTGAAATAATGAGCTGTGGTACATCATGCTCTTCCATTGATTTTAAGATTCTTCCTAATTTGCCTGCATCCATCATTGTAGTATGCCTCCTCTATTTTGTTGTGTGTATCTCACACGCTGTTTTTATTATATTATTGATTCTATGCAATGTCAATAAATTTGGGCAAGCCTGCTTACAATATTATACACCGGTTTAAACAAAATCAGTATGATAAAAAAGTTACCCACTCCATGAAAAATATCAAATAAAATTCCTGCTGTCCACCAAGAGATTCCTGCGCCGATTCCCCCGGCAACCACATAAGGGATTGCACACAATGCGCCAAATGCGAGTCCAAAACCTCCGCCTACAACCGCCCAAATTACCACGTTCTCATTTTTTCTCATAAGGCGGACAATGAAATAAAGAATTGTCCACACATACAAATACATAATCCACCAAATTCCAAATCCATAAAAGATCCCCTCCAGCAGGGCAAATGTGTAGATAATAACAAGAGTTTTTCTCTCCAATACAAGCGTAAATATGATGATCAGAATTGTAACCGGCTCAACATTCGGCAAAAAACCAAACATAACCTGCAGCACAAACAGAATCGCTGCGAGCAATCCACAAAGAACCATATCCTTCGTTTTCAATATCCTATCCCGCTTTCTATTCACTTAGTGTGTAAACAATTTCAAACTCGTCTCCATCTGCTACCGGCTGTTCTGCAATTCCGTAATTACAGTATTCTCCGTTTACCGTGAATCCCCAATAAGCGCCATTCTCCTCATATACTGCTTTTTCTCCATTCACAGTATCGACCATAAGACCGAATTCTCCTTCTGTTCCTGAATATGTAAGCCCTTCTTCTTTTGCTTCGTCCATTGCCTGTTGCAAATATTCTGCGTCTGTATCGATCTGATACTCCGTCTTTTCGCCGTCTTTACTTACAACCGTAATCTCTACTTCTTTTGCACCTTTGCTTGTCTCCGGTCTTGTGAAATAGTATACCGCTCCCATAAGAACAACTACGGCTAAAAATGCCACAACACCGAGGATCACTTTTTTGTTTTGTTTCTTTTCCATTTTTCTCTCTCCTATTCTTTCATGGTACTGTAAAGTTTTACAGTCCTATTTTTATTAAAAACCTTTTATTTTCAAG
>URRQ01000061.1 GCA_900550235.1 uncultured Lachnospiraceae bacterium | reverse complement strand
CGTATGAGTCAAATCTGCCCCTGTTTGGAACTATCTATTTCCCGACAGCCCCATATCTTTTTCCAGGTGGGCTGTTATTGCCAATTATATTTTTCGGACTGCTTATTACAATAATAGTTGTTTCCAATCCATAGAAGAAAGGTTATAAGCAACAAAATGATTTCGATCCCCCATCCGTTTCCCTGTATCAGATAGTGTGGATCAGTATTGAAAAAGAAAATAAATATGAAGAAGAGTCCCCATATAAAATGCCGTATGCAGATAAGAAATTTATGTTTTAGAGAGTTGGGGTCAAATATAAACCGATCAAGTAAATAATCGATTCCGTAATCTAAAATGATGACTAAGCTGACCAATATAACGTCCTCTATTAAAATGCCAAAGTTTGACGGAGAGGAGAGCGCCACGGTGAAAAATTCAAACGTATAAATAGATGTAAGAATGAAAAAAGCGATTTGCAGGAGTTTGAGGAGATGTCCCAGCCAATTAGAGGCAGGATTTTCTCTTTTCATATTTTCACAAAATTCCGGAATCGACATTCCAAGTTTTTCCTCCAAAGAAAGGTTTTCAATTTCTGCTTCCTGAGCCAGACTAATCATATCTTTTTTTATGACTTCAAGTTCAAAGAGGGAAGTACCTTGTCCACGAAAGTAATTGATAGCATTTCTTATAGCTGCAATGTTTTTAAAAGACAGTTTCTTTTCTGCTCGTTCATTCTCATCTAACAATTTTGTATAATTATTTTGAAAAATATTCATAATTACACCTCCTGAAAAATGTTTGTGACTAATTGTTCGATTTCTTTCCAATTCTGATAGAAGGTTTTGATGTATTCCTGTCCATCATCGGTCAGATGATAGTATTTTCGTTTCGGTCCAAGTGGACTTTCTTTGAAAATTCCCTGTATCAGATTTTTTTTCTCTAATCGTAAAAGAATCGGGTAGAGAGTTCCTTCTTTGACATCTTCGAAACCGTATTCTGATAATGTGGAAACAATTTCGTA
This sequence comes from uncultured Lachnospiraceae bacterium, assembly GCA_900550235.1. GTDB lineage: Bacteria > Bacillota > Clostridia > Lachnospirales > Lachnospiraceae > Faecalimonas. The sequence continues at coordinate 8,136 of URRQ01000061.1, read as the reverse complement.
CCCATAAGTTTCGTGTTTATCGATAATTTTTAAAATACAGCTTTCTAAGATTCCTTTTAATAATTGTGATTTATCCATAATCTTCGTCCTTTCTGTATTCTTTTGCAAAAATGAAAACGATGAATGCAAATCTGGAAAAATGAATGAATAAATTAGCGATTTGCGCTTGAGCATGAGTGCAGTTCACATGTTCTAATGCATCGCTCCCTGCCATAGCAGTGAGGTTAAAAAGAAAATGAAGAAACGCACAAGTCCATACATTTTTCGTTTTCATATAGACATAACCTAAAAAAACAGCAAGACTCGGGGTAGTTAAAAAGCGAAGAAAAACCTCAGACCATGTAAGATCGTATTCTGTGAACCACAACGGCATATGCCACAGTTCCCAGATTAATCCAAGAAGGATTACGCCCATTCGTTTGCCGAATTTTCGTTGCATTTTTTCCTGAAGGAAACCTCGCCAGCCATATTCTTCGCCGAAGGTAAAGATACATTCTGTGAAAAAACCTAATGCAAGGGGTAATTCGATTATATAAGTTAAAAGATTGCCTTTGTATATCAGAAGGGCAAGAAGATCGGAAACAGTACAGTACAAAACAAAAGCGATGATGATTTTTTTTGCAGATTTTCCGTTTATAAATGGATATAACGCTGAAGTTTGCCTGCGTTGCCATGTATATAAAAGTAAGCCGATGCTTATAAACTGATATACGAACAAGACAATGGGTGAAGCCATTTCTTTGCTGATTATTCCTGTAAGTCTTAATATGATAACGAAAAGATAGAAGGAAAAGTATCCAATATAAATGTAATGTATCACTCGGTCTTCATCGTCTGCTTTTGACTTTGTAAGACTTGCAAATGCAACTCCTGTGGCAGGAAGAAGCATCATAAATAACGCAAATGTAGAGAAATCAATATATTCTGCCATATTCAATGGAATTCCCAAAAGGAAATTGACACCGTATGTGATAAGAAAGAAAATGACTAGCTGTTTTTTTATGGAAGTATTTCTCGTTTTCATGTCCATCCCTCCTTAATCGTGCAATGAATTATAAGGAATTTACTATCTTGCGATACAAAGTAGTTCTTAACTATATTATATAACAAGGTAGATGAAAGTCAATATAATTACGCGGATTTAAACAGGAAATTTCTTATGAAAAAATTTGTATATGTACATGTTGAAAAATAGTTAAAATCCTAAGATTATGCTTAGATATTTCGGCAATATTTTTTGTGGAAAATTAACATTTTTTTTAGGAGCAGTCAAAACAAGTAGAACTTGTATAGTACAATTGTTATAATAAAAGTAATATAAATCGTAGATATGTTATAGGAGGAATTAGAAATGAATTGTGAAACAATCAAACAGTCCATTCAAGCAGGAAATGCAGTGCTTGGTATTGAATTCGGATCTACAAGAATCAAAGCAGTTTTGGTTGATGAAAATCACGCAGTGATCGCTTCCGGAGCGCATGATTGGGAGAACAGATTAGAAAACAATATTTGGACATACAGCTTAGAAGATATTTGGACAGGACTTCAAGATAGTTATGCAAAAATGTTGGCAGATGTAAAAGAAAAATATGATATTGTGCTTACAAAATTAGGTGCAGTTGGATTCAGTGCGATGATGCATGGTTATATGGCATTTGATAAAGAGGGAGAACTTCTTGTTCCGTTCCGCACATGGAGAAATACGATGACAGAGCAGGCTGCCAAGGAGCTGACAGAATTATTTGATTTCAATATGCCACAGAGATGGAGCGGTTCTCACATTTATCAGGCAATTTTAAACGGCGAAGAGCATGTGAAAGACGTAACATTCATCACAACGCTTGCAGGTTATATTCATTGGAAATTGACAGGAGAAAAAGTGCTTGGAGTAGGCGATGCATCCGGTATGTTCCCGATCGATCCAAAGACAAGAGATTGGAATAAGGAAATGCTTGCAAAATTTGATGTAAAAGTTGCTCCAAAAGGATACCCTTGGAAGATTGAAGAGATTTTGCCGAAGGTGCTTGTCGCAGGAGAACATGCAGGCACATTGACAGAAGAGGGAGCGAAACTTTTGGATGTGTCCGGCAATCTTGAAGCAGGTGTTCCGGTATGTCCTCCGGAAGGAGATGCAGGAACCGGTATGGTTGCAACAAACAGTGTGAAGGTTCGTACAGGTAATGTTTCTGCAGGAACAAGCGTGTTCAGTATGGTAGTTTTGGAAGAAGAACTGAAAAATGTACACGAAGAAATTGATATTGTAACAACACCATCCGGTGATGCGGTTGCCATGGTACATTGCAACAACTGTACGTCTGATTTGAATGCGTGGGTAAATATTTTCAAAGAGTTTGCGGAAAGCTTTGGTATTGAAAATGTAGATATGAATAAATTATTCGGAACACTCTATAATAAGGCGTTAGAGGGAGATGCAGATTGCGGCGGACTTCTTGCATTTAACTTCTTCTCAGGAGAGCCGGTAGTAGGATTTGACGCAGGACGTCCATTGTTTGTACGTACTCCGGATAGTAAATTCAATCTTGCAAACTTTATGAGAGCGAATCTTTATGCTTCGTTAGAAGTTTTAAAAGTTGGAATGGATATTCTTCTGAAAGAAGAAGGGGTAAAACTGGATGAGATTTATGGACACGGTGGTTTATTCAAAACTCCGGTTGTAGGACAAAGAATTCTTGCGGCAGCGCTTGATACAGCAGTAACAGTAATGGAAACAGCAGGAGAAGGCGGTGCATGGGGAATTGCGGTTCTCGCTTCTTATATGAAGAATAAACAGGAAGAAGAAGCGTTAGATGCATACTTAAGTGAAAAAGTATTTGCAGGTCAGAAGGGAATTACATTAAGCCCTGTAAAAGAGGACGTAGAAGGTTTTAACACATTTATCGGACGATTTACAGAAGGTCTTGCAATCGAAAGAGCAGCCGTAAATTCACTGAAATAGCATGTAAAGCTTGTAAAATGGCGTTGGATAGTAAAAAAACCTTTTCAACAGAGATATTTTGTATTATAATAGGACGGTAGTAATTCAGAATAGACTCTGGAAGTAAGAAGGGATTAAAGATGGAAAGAAAAGTAGGTACAATATCAAGAGGTATTCGCTGTCCAATTATCCGTGAAGGAGATAATTTGGCAGATATCGTAGTAAATAGTGTATTAGAAGCAGCTGAAAGCGAAGGATTTGCATTGAGAGATAAAGATGTTATTTCTCTTACAGAATCTATCGTGGCAAGAGCACAGGGAAACTATGCTCCAATCAGCGCAATCGCAAGCGATGTAAAAGCAAAGTTTGGCGGAGAAACAGTTGGAATTATCTTCCCGATTTTGTCTAGAAACAGATTCTCTATCTGCTTAAAAGGTATGGCTATGGGAGCAAAAAAAGTTGTTCTTATGTTAAGCTATCCAAGTGATGAAGTGGGAAATGAACTTGTATCACTTGACAAATTAGATGAAGCAGGAATCAATCCGTACAGCGATGTGCTTACATTAGAGAAGTATAGAGAACTTTTCGGAGAGAATAAGCACGAATTTACAGGCGTTGATTACGTACAGTATTACGGAGAGATCATCCGTGAAGCAGGCGCAGAGGTAGAGATCATCTTTGCAAACAATCCAAAGACAATCCTTGATTATACAAAGAATGTTATCAACTGTGATATTCATACACGTGCAAGAACAAAACGTATCTTAAAAGCAAACGGCGCTGAAAAAGTATACGGAATGGATGAAATCTTAACAGCATCTGTAGACGGAAGCGGATTTAATGAAAAATACGGTCTTTTAGGTTCTAACAAATCTACAGAAGAAAGTATTAAGTTATTCCCAAGAGAGTGCTTTGATCTTGTAGAAGAGATTCAGAAGAAGATTTTGGAAAAAACAGGAAAGCACGTAGAAGTAATGGTTTACGGTGACGGTGCATTCAAAGATCCGCAAGGTAAGATTTGGGAGCTTGCCGATCCGGTTGTTTCGCCTGCATTTACAGACGGACTTCGCGGAACTCCAAATGAAGTGAAATTAAAATATCTTGCTGATAATGATTTTGCAGATTTAAGCGGAGAAGCATTAAAAGAAGCAATTTCAAAACGTATCAAAGAAAAAGACGATAATCTCGTAGGAAATATGGTGTCTCAAGGAACAACACCGAGACAGCTTACAGATTTGATCGGTTCTTTATGTGACCTTACAAGTGGTTCTGGTGACAAAGGTACTCCGGTTGTGCTTGTACAGGGATATTTTGACAATTATACAAACTAATATAAGTGAAAAGAATGAAGAGTCTCGGGCATATGAATGCCGCGAGGCTCTTATTTTTTGGTAAATGGTAAGGAGAAAAAATATAAGATTGTGAGTGAAATAACGTTTATTGAAGAAGAATATAAAGTGTGTTATGATTGCCTTGTGAGGGGAAAATCATTTCGAAAATGGACAAGAAGACGAAGGAGGCAGCAAGAATTATGGTAAAACATGTTATGGAGATGATCGAACAATACGATCCGGAAGTGGGTGCAGCGATCAAGGCAGAGTGTGGAAGACAACAGAGAAATCTTGAACTGATCGCATCGGAAAATATCGTGTCTGAGCCGGTAATGCTGACAATGGGAACCGTTCTTACGAACAAGTATGCAGAAGGTTATTCAGGAAAACGTTATTACGGCGGATGTGAAAATGTGGACGTTGTAGAAACGCTTGCGATTGAACGTGCGAAGAAGCTGTTTGGCTGTGATTATGCGAATGTACAGCCGCATTCCGGCGCGCAGGCAAACACGGCAGTCTATGTGGCGATGCTGAAGGCAGGTGATACGATCATGGGTATGAACTTAGATCATGGCGGACACTTGACACATGGAAGTCCGGTTAATTTTTCAGGGCTTTATTTTAACATTGTACCATATGGGGTAAATGCAGAAGGATTCATTGATTATGATGAGGTCGAGCGCTTGGCGTTGGAACACCATCCGAAGCTGATTATAGCAGGAGCCAGCGCTTATGCGAGAACGATAGATTTTAAACGTTTCCGTGAGATTGCAGATAAGGCTGGATCCTATCTTATGGTGGATATGGCGCACATTGCGGGGCTTGTGGCAGCAGGCTTACACCCGAGTCCGATTCCATACGCAGATGTTGTGACGACAACAACCCATAAGACACTTCGAGGTCCAAGGGGCGGAATGATTTTGGCGAATAAAGAAGCAGCGGAGAAATTTAATTTTAACAAAGCAATTTTCCCGGGAACACAGGGTGGTCCGTTAGAGCATGTGATCGCAGCAAAAGCAGTTGCGTTTGGAGAAGCGTTGAAACCGGAATTTAAAGCATATCAGGAGCAGGTTGTGAAGAATGCCAAGGCTTTGGCAAAAGCATTAGAGAAACAAGGTTTTAAACTTTTGACAGGTGGTACGGACAATCACTTGATGTTGCTGGATTTGACGAATCTAGATGTATCAGGAAAAGAATTGCAGAAGAGATGTGATGAAGTATATATTACTTTGAATAAGAATACGATTCCAAATGATCCGAGAAGTCCATTCGTAACATCAGGTGTAAGAATCGGAACTCCTGCGGTTACATCAAGAGGTATGAAAGAAGAGGATATGGAAAAAATTGCAGAGCTGATCTGGTTGACGGCGACTGATTTTGAGAACAAAGCCGATGAAATCCGAACAGAGGTAGAGACGCTTTGCGCTAAGTATCCGATTTACGAATCATAATGTGTAACAGAATTGTAAGGAATGGATTGCTTGAATTGTGTAGACAAATCTTGGCTTTTGAGGTAAGATATAGAAAAATCTAAGTACAAGGAGGGCTCGTCATGAATAGAGAATTGATACAGAATTTGAAGCAACTGAAAACTTGTCTTGTGAATAAAGAAATGTCCGGTGATGATTGGGAAGAAAAACAGGAGATGATTCAGAAGATTGAGGAGCTCACAACTTATCTCAATGATGCAAGCAGTCGGGGAATTGAATTTTAAGAATAAAGGATAATAAGAAACGAGGATTGAATATAGGAATATTCAGTCCTCGATTTTTTGTGATAGAAAATCATCTCTGAAAGTATTTTTCTTTTATCACCTGAATCGGCATCTCTTGTTCGGTCCAAAGCTTGAATGCCGCTGCTCCTTGATAGAGAAGCATATGAAGTCCGTTGAAGGTTTTGCAGCCGGCCTCTTTGGCTAATCGAAGGAGTTTTGTCTCTTCGGGATTATAGATAATATCGGATACCGTAAGCTTTGGATGGAACATCGTGGTATCTGTAATCAGGCTGTTTTCGATATTTGGCGCCATACCAACAGAAGTAGTGTTGACGAGCAAGATACTTTCTGAGAGCTCTTGACGTAATACGTCCTCAAAATCATAGGTGAATAAGTTCAGTTTGCAATCGGTCTGTGCTTCCAATTTTTCGATGATTTCCTGCATCCGTTCGTAAGAGGTTCCTTTTCTGTTGAAGATGGAGATTTCTCTTACCCCGTCAAACGCAGCCTGCGCAATGATGGAAGTTGCGGCGCCGCCGGCTCCGAGTACTATTATTTTTTTTCCGATAATGTTTAAACCAGCCTCTTTTACGGATCCCATGTAACCGATACCGTCTGTCGTATGTCCGACAAAAATACCATTTTCATTGACAACCGTATTGACCGCGCCGGTAATTTGCGCGACGGGAGAGAGTTTGTCGCAAAGACGGCACATACGGTTTTTGTTTGGCATCGTCAGATTGAAGCCTTTGACTTTCATGGCGCGTAGACCTTCAATCGCAGTCTCCAATTCTTCTTCTTTCACATCGAAAGCAAGATAGGCGTAGTCCAGACCTAACTGTGCGAACGCTTCGTTGTGCATCATAGGGGAGATGCTGTGAGCAACCGGACTTCCTAAAAGTCCGGTGAGTTGTGTATGTCCTGTAATGATTCGATTCATAAAATCACATCCATTCTTCTTGTCAGAGTTATTCTATGGATTAGCGTAAAGAATCAGCGTAAGATTGTCAAGAAAAATTCTACGAGATCCACCAACTTCCGTCTTCACATTGGTTTAAGGAGCCCAACTCTTCCGACAAAATATTCCCGTTAAAATCTCTTACAATCACTTTTTCATAATACTTATATTCTTCGGATGCGCAATCATTTTCATCGTCCCAACCTTCCTCAATCCATGCAGAGAGATAGACCTTTCCGTTCGCAATCAACATTACGCTTTCGTTTGAAGCTTTGATGAAGCTAAAATGTTCGGGATAATAGCAAACAAAATCATCATCCTCGCTTGTGATATGAACCTCTTCACCGATAATTCGTAGATTATATGGGTTTACATCTGCGGCATTAATCTGTGTAACCATTTGTGGAATTTCACCCGGAAGGTATCTGTAGAGCGTGTAAATCCCTTGATTATAATCTCCTTGCAAAAGCCAAAAACAATGATTGGAATAAATAGGATGTCCGTATGATACATTTCTCTGTTTGGAAAATGGCTCGTAAACCTTACCATTCCCGTAGTCGTAAAAGGAAATGACAGAACCGTGATAATCCCCTTTTTTTGAATGCTCGATGATGTCGTAAAAGTCCATGGAATCACTTAACGAATATCCGATACGAGACTGACCTGAGATTTTTTCGATATATGTTCCGGATACGGTTTCAAAACGATTCAATTTCACACGATAGTCCTCCTTTTTCATTAGACAGCTTATGCACTCTTTCAACTGGAAACTTGTCTTCGATATCAACTACTTCGAACAGGTTCGAAGGCAAACTTTTTTCTCCAATGAAAGAAAGATATTCTTTCACAGCCCTTCGGTCGATCATAATTTTTCCCCCGCCCGCCCAATGGCGATTACTTTCTTTCTTTTTCAAGCCGGAGATCCAATATTCATCACCGTTTTCAATATCGATATAGTTTGAATAAGCGCCGATCTGTTTTTGAAAAGCATGGTCATTAAAGTAGATTGTCTTTTTGGTTTTGGATGTCTTGACATAGCCAATCCATGCAGGGCCATCATCAGAATATCCGGTTTTTAATTCGATGTACATTAAATGATGAATCATTACAAAGTCTCCTAAATATATTTGGGTAAATAATAAAATCTAGTATAACGAATATTAAATAATTGCTATATCAAACGGATGCCGCTTCCTCT
>URRQ01000060.1 GCA_900550235.1 uncultured Lachnospiraceae bacterium | reverse complement strand
GGTTATTAATCGTATCCCAAAAATCTTTACACAATTTCGATTCATTTTGCAATCCAGTTGTTCGCCAACTTCCATCTTTTTCTTCTTTAATCCCTAAAATAATGACACCGCCATAACAGTTTGCAAAAGAAGAATATGTGTCCCATAACGAAACCGGTAATCCTCCATTCGCTTTCTTTACTTCTCTTCTATTGTCTTCTCTATATTCATCAAATTTAGCAAGACTAAATTCTTGTCTCATAACAATTCAGGTCTCCCTTCAATATTTTAACTTCTTATTTATCAGTTTACCCCGTATCTATCAAGAACACAAGTAAACTTGCACTCCAAAATCTTTTATTTTTCCACCTGCTTGTCCTCTTCCAAACTTCTTCCAGCCATCTCCTGCATCAATAATGCCGATAATCTCTTTAATAGAAAATCCTAACTGCTGATAGAACTTAATTCGTGCAATTCTCAACATAGCAGTTTCATCATAGAGTAAGTGTCCGTACTTATTTCGGTCTGTTGCAGACACAAGGCCTACTTTCTCATAACCTTGAACCGCTCTCCTAGACACCCCCAATACTTCACATATTTCTCGCAGAGTCATACCTTCCATACCTTTCTCCTTTTACCCTACAACTGCACGTTGCGTGCAGTCAAAGGCTTTTTACTCGGAAGATTCGACTTGTAAAAGTCAATATTCAACTGTGTTTTCTAATCTTCCATAAGAGGAAATGTTTTTTTCGCGAGAAATTTTTTGCACAAAAAAGGTATTGACACTCATATAATCGAATGTCAATACCTTACAATCCTTTCAAGAATCAATCTATCAATCTTCTCCTATCACAGATATTGGCGTCAAAAACCTCAATTGCTTTTTCTACTTCTATCAAATCTCAAGTAGACGAACTCTCTCTCAGGGATTCTAAATCATATACTTCTATATTCATGCCTAGTACCTGCAATTCCCAATACACAAATTTTATATATACGGCTCTATCGTAAATAGCGTCTGCTCTCCGACCTTTTTACTTACCAATTCAAATAGATTTTCTTTCGTTGCGAACAGATTCTTAGGATTTCTTCCGATAATTAGATACTGATTTCTATCATCTACCGAAATATATTTCCTTGTATCGTCATTTAATAAAATATCTGCATTATCAATGACAACCAGTTTTCCCTCTGTCTGGCTGATTATTTCTTTTATATCTTTCTGATAATCATAATTATCCAAACACAAAATCCTAGGATTAACTGCCATACATTCTCTGATAAATGAAAATGTTGCTGTCTTTCCTGTTCCTGAATCTCCCATTAAGATTGTTATATTATTGGTAAATGTAAAATCCACCATAAACGAGGTATGCACTGTTGAAAAATGTTCCATTACAATCGGTTTACTCTTCATTTTCCCACCACTCCTTTAGTTCTTCGTAATCCTTAATCTCTTTACATCCTCTACTCGTCTGAACCTTCACACGTTCCATATTAAAAGGAATCATTGCATAATCACTATATACATATCCCTCTTCGAAACTATACAATATTTCCAAAGCATTATTTCCACATTCTTTTAAGCAAAACACCTTGTCCGGAAAATACAATACATTCAATACTGTTTTACATCCCGTAGAAAGTTGATCTATATTCAACGTAATATCTTCAAATCGTGATCGGATTTTATATTTGCTGATAAGTTCTGAACCATCTATCATTTGAATATATTTTGCCGCCGTATCATCCAGTTTTGTTGCCGTATTTTGATTAAAAAAGATATCATTCAATTCTATATATTCTTTATTCAGAGGTATGTCTTTCTTGTTTTTAAAAATCGTTATCATGCCACTATCTCCAATCCAACTTTCGAAAACTGTAGTTTTAATGAACTTCCCACATAAATTCGTTTCATTTTATCAAATACAGATAATCTGCTATTATCTAACCCACAGATGTCGTCTTCCTGCCGCTCTTTCCATTCACAGCAAGACTTTATCCAACATTCTCCAAGTACACTTTTTGACACTTCAAATCCAGTATTTCTTGTCAAATCGAATAGTAACTTTGCTGATAATTGCTCAATATTATGTTCTTCAATATTTTTATCATATTCCACAATTTCTCGTATTCCTTTATAATCGAAATTATCATCCTGCAAGAATTCTACAAGTTTGTGTCTTGCTGTGATTGTTCCGGCTCTTTTTTCTAAAAACTCATCTTTGGGAGCATAAATCCATTCTATCAATTCTTTAAACTCTAAAAGAATATACTCAAAGCAAATAATATCCAACAGAAAAACATTTTTCTTCTCACTCACATATCTCTTCAAACGCTTCTGTTCCATTACAACCTGAAGATTATCAAAAGAATTATCAAAAACAATAATATATTTATTCTCTATATCCTGCAATGCCTTTACCGATTTCACCAACTCACTATTATTCTTTTTACTTTCAACTATTACATCCGGATAGAGTTGTTTCATGAAATTTTCCCAAAATGTATAACTTGCTTTCCCTTTACGGTCTTCTATCCATAAAAAAGTTTTAGCCATGATTCTTCCACCTGCTTTCTATATTCTATTTTAACCGATTTTCATCCATAACACAATAAATTCACCTAAAAGAAAAAAACCGCATTTCTGCGATCTTTCCCTACTCTATCCCCTCTCTTTATCTCACCTCATAAACCACCTTCACAAAAGCACCTATTTTGTTACATCTATATGTATCGTACTCTTTGACACTCCGAACTGTTTTGCCGTCTGCCGAACCGTTGCCTGATTTTCAATAATATAATATGCGATTTCTACAGCCCTCTCCTCGATATAATCTTTCACAATATTCCCCTATAAACATCGTTTTTACAACATATGCAAGGAATTTGTATGATATGAATTCAATCTTCCTATTCAGACAGTTTTCTACCATCCCACTCTTTTAACGCCACTCGAACAGAACGAGCCATTTCTTTACTAAAAGCAGCCCCTGTTTTTCGCGCATAAAACATTTGCGCATAATTATGTGCCTTATACGGATTATCCTGCCAATATTTTTTACATTCTTCTTCAAACATCTCGTCATATTCTTCATCGGAAAGCTGATGATATTTTTCTTCAAATACAACAAATTTCGGATCAAATCGCTTTCGAAAAACTCGATTATGATTCGGTTTATAATGCCCCAGGCATAACAAAGAAATCGGAAATACATACTCTGGAAGTTCAAATAATTTTTGATGATATTCATAGTTTTCCACAATGTCTCCGATATAACACGAACCTATCCCCAAAGATTCCGCTGCAATCACCGCATTTTGTGCTGCAATCATTGTATCCTCAGCAGCTAAAATTAAATCCGACTCCTGCGGAGCTTCAAAACAATATCCCTTCTCCTTCTGTTCCTCACAAAATTCCTTTACTCCATTTTTCTTATAGAAGTCAAACCATTTGTGCTGGTCTGCCACAAATAGAAGAAGCACAGGTGCTTTTGCGATAAACGGCTGGTTATCACAGCTTTTGCTAAGTTTCTCCTTCGTTTCTTGATTCCGTATTACTATAATGGAATACAACATCTGATTTCCGGCTGTAGGAGCATGCATAGCCGCCTCCAAAACAGCCTGAAGTTCTTCGTCCGTTATTGGCCTGTCATCATAAGTACGAAGAGACACTCGATTGTTTATACAATCTAAAATTTGATTTCTCATATTGTTTTCCTCCTTTAAAACCAGACGCAAAACATCTGTTTCTTTCCATCAACTTTTGTAAATGATGATGCTCCTCTATCTAATTACACATAGAACTCCTTCATATCCTCCAACCTCAGACAGCCCAATCTTCCTTGTGGAAAATTGCATCCACAATCTACCGCAATATGATGATTGCCCTGATAGATATATCCAGGTCTCGGATTTTCTTTGATTGCCATTGTCGGCGTATGTCCGGTAATTACATACTTATCTTCATAATATACGCGCCCATAATCTGCTCGTTCCCACACTAGCTCATCTAATTCGTATTCCCACAGTTCTTTGTCTGGTGCAAAATTCCCTAACCCTGCGTGTACCAATACATACGTCTTTCCTGACACTTCTATTTCATCATATAATGAAAAATTTTGAATAAACCTCAGAATCTTCTTCTGTGTTTCCTTATCATATTGACGTAATTCGTTTATCGTTGAAGCTCCTCCATTCAGCTGCCATCCGAGTAGTTGATCCATTGCAGTTTCATCCATTTTCAAAAGACTCTCTTCCGTAATTTCCTGAAGCAAAATTTCAAAACATTCACATGCCATTACACAATGATTTCCCGCAAGTATCTCTACATTTGGACGGTTCATCAAATCCAAAATAATTTTGATCGGATTGGGACCTCTATCCAAAATGTCACCAAGAATATATAACTTATCTTCTGCTTGAAACTCTATCTTTTCCAACATCATTTTGTATGCTTTATAGTTTCCGTGAAGATCACTCATTACATATGTACTCAAATTCGGTTTCCTCCTTATCTTCTTACAAAGAGTATTCCAATTGACAATCAAACGGTTCTTCCTCTACATGTTTTTGTTGATATTGTTTTGCCTCTACACATCCCATTGCTTTATAAAATGCTTGACTTTCTACTGCAGAATGTGCTGAAATATATAATTTCTCCGCACCTTGCTTCTTCGCCCAAAAGACTGCTTCCTCGAAAAGCTCTTTCCCGATTTCCCTTCTTCTCATATCCTCCGACACATGAATATTGGTCAAATCCATATATTCTTTCTTCGCTCCGATTTTTTCGGAAGACACAGATACAAACCCTTTTAATTTGCCACTACAAAAAGCTCCGTAGATAAATCCTTTCGACAAGCAAATAGTTTTGAGATGCTGAATCAATTCTTCATAATCTTTTTCCGACCAATCATCGACAAAAGGATCACTTTTTACAACCCATGTATCATTTTCTTTTCGCCAGCAGTCTTCTACAACTTGGTGGCGGATAAAATCTGCAAACAGTTCTCTCTCTATTTCTTCTATCTTCAAATTTCGAAAAATCACGCTATCTTCCCCTTCTTTCTTGCAAATACGAAAAGCAGACTACTTCCTCTTCTTTCTTACCGATAGTAGCAAATCAATGAATGTTTTGTCAACATAGAAGAATTCTAGTATAAAGCAGCTTACGCGAATTGACTCATATAAAGCGCCGCATATTTTCCGTTTCTTTCCATTAGCTCATCATGATTGCCGACTTCTTTGATATCCCCGTCCTCCATATAGAGGATCATATCGGCATCACGGATTGTGGAAAGTCGGTGTGCAATCACGAAACTTGTACGTCCTTTCATCAATTCCGCCATCGCTTTTTGAATCAACACTTCTATATGGGTATCCACATTACTTGTTGCTTCGTCTAAAATCATAATCTCCGGATCTGAGGCTATAGCGCGTGCAATGGTGAGAAGTTGTCGTTCTCCTTGGGAAATATTTTCTGCGCCTTTACTAAGAAACATCTCATATCCGCCCGGAAGTGTCTTAATAAAGCTATGTGCACAGGCAGAACGAGCCGCTTCCACAATCTTTTCCTTCGACATATCGGTAATCTTAACTCCATCTACCTGAATGGAACCGCCATTCACCTCGTAGAAACGCATCAAAAGATTGATCAGTGTTGTTTTTCCAGCGCCCGTCGGTCCTACGACCGCCACTTTCTGTCCCGGTTTTACCGTCAAGTTTATTCCATGCATCAGCAAACGATCCGGTGTATAGCCAAAGGTTACATTTTCAAATGTTACTTGACCGCTTCTGTCACTTGGTACGATACATTCCTTCGCATCCGGCTGTTCCTCTTCTGCATCTAAGAGGCTAAAAATACGATTGCCTGCTGCCGCTGCTGCTCCAAAGCTTCCTACCATTCCTGCGATTGCGGAAAACGGTTCTGCAAAACGCCATGTATACTCTAACATTGCCTGCACATTTCCTACTGCAATTTTCCCTGCAATCGCCCAGAGACAGCCGATTGCCGCACAGAGTACATATCCAAGATTATTCACAAGTGTTGTGATCGGGCTGATTGCTCCCGCCGTTGTTTCTGCTTTTCTTGAACTTGTTTTTAAAGCTTCATTCAACTGTGAAAATCTCATTTTTGCACGCTCTTGGTAATTAAATGTCTGTACGATTGACTGTCCATTATACATTTCTTCCACATAACCGTTAAGTTTTCCTAAAAGCTCTTGCTGTTCTCCATAATATTTTTCACTAGCTTTCATCACGCCTGCTGCACTAAATAGAGACAGCGGAACCATAACAATCGGAATCAAGGACAGTTTCGGACTAATCATCAGCATCATAATAAGAACTCCAATCGCTGTCGTGACCTGTGTCACTATAGAAGTCAGATTTTGGCTGATCGTATTGTTGATCGTATCGACATCATTCGTAATCACGCTGAGGATATTCCCGTGTGTATGTGTATCATAATAATTCAATTTTAAACGATGCATTTTTTCGTCAATCTCCCGGCGAATCGTCTGCATCACACTTGCAGTGATTTTTGCCATTCCAAATCCTTGCAAAAACGAAAACAATTGCGATACGAAATAAAGTGCAACCAATGCCGCTAAAAGCCAAAGAATCGTTTCCCAATAAAACACTCCATCTGCGATACTTTGAAACAATATCGTAGTCACCTTTCCTACAAGAAAAGGAGCAATCACCATAAAACCGGTACTGATTACCGCAGAGAGCATTACAAAAAACAGGCGTAGACGATACGCTTTCAAATACCCTAGTAATCGTTTAAATATCGTTGTATTTTTCATATTATAGCGCCTCCTTTCCCAGTTGGATTTCTGCAATTTCTCGATATAGCGGACACGTTTGAATCAAGTCTTTATGTGTTCCGTTACCTACAATCTGCCCATCGTCCACAACTAAAATGCGGTCTGCATCCATTACGGTACTGATTCTTTGCGCTACCATAATGACCGTTGCGTCCCCGATGCTTTCTTTCAAATTCTCACGTAGTTTTCGATCTGTTTTCATATCCAATGCAGAAAAACTATCATCAAATACATAGATTTCCGGTTTCTTCATCATGGCTCTTGCAATTGCCATACGCTGACGCTGTCCACCGGACAGATTCGTTCCTCCTTGCGCAATCGCGTCATGATACCCTTGTTGTTTCTTACAGATAAATTCATCTGCACAGGCAATTCTTGCCGCTTCCTTCCACTCTTCTTCTGTACCGTTTTCTTTTCCAAAATTAAAATTCTCTCCGATATCGCCGGAAAAGAGTACGTTTTTTTTGTGGTACATATCCGATGATCGATCGTAAATCCTCCATGCGATACTCTTTCGCATTGATTCCATCAATTAATACCTCTCCAAACATTGGATCGTATAGCCTTGGAATCAGTTTTAAAATACTGGATTTTCCACGCCCTGTTCCTCCGATGATCGCAGTCACTTCTCCCGGGTTTGATACAAAGCTTACATCCTTTAAAATCGGTTCATCTGCTCCCGGATACGCAAATGTCACATGACGAAATTCTACCGTTGCATGTAATGGTCTATTTTCCATTGCGAAATCCCCATCACAAATGGAGCTCTCTGTTTCCAGCACTTCCGCAATTCGTTTGGCACAGACATAACTTGTCGGAAACATCATGATCACAAGTGAAAGCATCATAACCGAAGTCAATACCATACTGATATACTGGCTGTTCGCCACCAAAGAACCGACTTCCATGGCTCCTGCATCCACATAATATGCTCCCATTCCTAATACTGCCGCTGTTGTAACGCCAAAAATCACACTGATAGCCGGCATCAGAAGGCTTGTGATGCGTCCTGCTGTCATCGCTGTCATCGCGTAATCTGCATTTGCCTCTTCAAATCTTTCGCTTTCTGTCTTCTGCTTATTGAATGCTCGAATCACCCGTACACCCTCCAGCGATTCCAAAAACAAACGGTTAATCTGGTCCAATTTCTTTCGCAATGAAATAGAATAGCGGGACGCCAGTATAATGATAACCGTCAAAGCAATTAACAATACCGGAATCGCAACCAGCAAAACAGAACTTACCTTTCCTCCGGTCGCTGCGGAAAATACAAGTCCCGCAACCGCCATCATCGGCGCTAATAATCCAACACGAAGCAATAATGTCAAAAAGTTTTGTACGTTCGTAATATCTGATGTACTTCAAGTTACAAGACTTGCCGTTCCGAATCGATCCATTTCCGCCGCTGAAAATTCCTGCACTTTTGAAAACACCTGACTTCTCACTTGAGCCGCAAACTCCGTAGAGATTTTCGATGCGATTTTTACAGATAAAAAACTGATGACACAGGATAAGACCGTTACGCCTGCCATAATTGCCGCGTACATCCAAACCACTTGATTCTCACCCTCCGCAACACCATGACTGATCATCTGCGCCAAAAAAGACGGCAATAGCATCTGACCTACCGCGGATAATAAAACAAGAGCAAATAACTGTATGACTTGCCTTGTTTGTAATTTTACTTTTGTAAATATAGTCTTCATTGTATACACACTCACTTTCATATTACTGCTGTGACAACACTTTTATTTTCGATAATTTGAAAAATATGGTTCCTAATGCATATTCCTGTAAACGAATATACTCCTCTTCGGAAATCTTCTCCCCATAATACAACACTTCCATTTCACCACTTGCCCCTGTAATAAAAATTCCAGATGAATCAAATCCATTTTTTAAGTAAAACTTTCTGCGAGCAATCCGCTGTTCCTGATTGTCCGCCTTATCATCCAAACGTTCGATCAATAGCACAATCTTTTTATCCAAAAATGCTTCGCACACATTTCTCATAATATAACTTCCAGTTCCTTTACTTCTTATCTTGGATGAGACTGCCAAATAATCAACCATCATCGTATTTTGATACGGGATTAAAACAACAAATCCTAAAAGCTGTTCTCCCTCTACAGCAGTCATAAGGATTGCTTTTTTCTTTTTTACCGAACGACGAAGCGAATAATACGGCTTTCTTTCTCTTTTCGGAAATGCCTCAAAATAAATGTCTTTGATTTCTTCCCACTGTTTTTCTTCCACTATTTTAAATTCCATAACTACCTCCTACTATGACACTTTTTCCAACAATATGCATCATACACTCTACAGTTACTGTATAGTCAAGAAAATTTTTGTAAAATAGTGGTTGACAATTCATAACAATCTGTGTATAATTACAAATTGTCACGAAACATATTACGGGGTGTGGCTCAGCTTGGCTAGAGCGCCTGGTTTGGGACCAGGAGGCCGC
>URRQ01000059.1 GCA_900550235.1 uncultured Lachnospiraceae bacterium | reverse complement strand
AAATATCGTCAAAGCTAGTAAAATCAATAGATTTAGGCTTGACAGAATAGGAAGGGAACATAGATGGAATATAATTTAGAAAAAGAAAAAAGAGAAGCAGTAGAAGCCGGACAACGAGCATTAAATAGCCTTAGAGCTGCACAGAATAATCTGAACAGCGCGAAAAACTGGGGAATTTTCGATATGTTTGGAGGTGGAATGTTTTCCACATTCATCAAGAATAATAAGATGGAAGATGCCAAAGACAATATGGAGCAGGCAAAGAGAGATTTAAGAGATTTTAGCCGAGAATTGCAGGACGTGAATATGGTCTGTGACCTACATATTGAAACCAGAGATTTCCTTACATTTGCAGATTGGTTTTTCGACAACATGTTCGTAGATTGGATGGTACAAGATCGAATTCGAAAGGCAAGTGAACAAGTAGGGCATGCAATCCAATATGTAGAATCGATGATTCAACAATTGAATAGATAATCAGAGAAAAGATGAAGATAAAGGGTAGGATGAAAGCGTCCTATCCTTTTTTGTGACATTGTCACAGAAGAAGAGAAATTCGTATGTTACTATCACTATATTAAGCGCAGGTTATGCTTATGAAGATCTGGAGGAAATGTGGATATGGAAACGAAAGCAAGAAAACGAAGGAAGGCATTTGTGGAAGTAGAGAGCTGTGTGGCATGTGGATGTTGTGTAAAAGTTTGTCCGCGAGAGGCGATTGCTGTCTGGAAGGGGATTATGGCGAAAGTAGATGTGGATAAGTGTGTGGGATGTGGAAAATGTGCGAAAGAATGTCCTGCATCGGTGATAAATATGCAGGAGGTTGTGTCATGAAGAAAAAATGGTATGATTATCTGTGGATTGCGTCGGTCAGCTATCTGATATTAGGCTTCTTTAACATTTTGTTTGCATGGCTTGGATTATTATGCTTTTTTATTCCGTTGATTATTTCTTTTACAAAAGGAACGAAGGGATATTGTAATACATATTGTGGAAGGGGACAGTTGTTTGGAATTCTTGGAGGACGTTTTGGCTTATCCAGAAAAAAAGATATTCCGAATTGGATGAAGAGCAAGTGGTTTCGTTATGGATTTTTGATTTTCTTTTTCATTATGTTTTTCCAAATGCTTTGGAATACATATCTTGTGTTTGCGGGAGCATTGGATCTGAAGCAGGTTGTTACTTTGTTGTGGACATTTAAGCTACCGTGGAATTGGGCGTACCATGGAACGGTGATTCATCCGGGAGTGGCACAGTTTGCGTTTGGATTCTATAGTGTGATGTTGACATCAACTATTTTAGGATTGATTACAATGGTGTTGTTTAAACCAAGAAGCTGGTGTGTGTATTGTCCGATGGGGACAATGACACAGCTAATTTGTAAAACGGTGAATAATTAATGAAAACAGAAAAAGATTGTTATAGTTGACATATGAATGGCGAGATATTTTGAATATTGACAGAAGTTTTAGCAATAGAGTATTATTAGTTTAATGAATAAATAAAAAGATTGTAAGAGGATCTGCTATGGAAGGGATTAATCAAAACAAAATACAAGAATTAAATCAACGATTATTACTTAACTTAATACGAGAAAATGAAGTTTGCTCTAGAGCGCAGTTATCACAATTATCAGGGTTAAATAAAGCAACAATAACATATATTGTTAATGATTTTATAAAAATAGGTTGCGTAGAAGAAGTTGGTTTTTTACAAAATGAGAAAGGCAGACGATCTATAGGGATATCGTTGGCAAATGAAAATTATTATGTTATAGGTGTACGATTAGCTAGAACGTATTATAAAATAGGAATATTTAATCTTAAAGGAGAATTAAAGGAAGATTATAGGATAGAAATAAAAAAAGGTGAAGCTCCGGAAGAGGTAGTTTTGAGTATGGAATCAGAACTTAATAGAATTCTTGAATTGTATAAAGAGAAAAAGATTTTAGCAATAGGAATGGCAATGCCAGGACCTTTTATTAGAAATAAGGGGAAAATAGCAGTTTTAACAGAGACAAGTGGATTTGAACAAATTTCTTTTAAAGAAGAATTAGAAAAAAAATTTGATTTTCAATTTGTTGTAGAGCATGATGCTAATGCAGGAGCTTTTGCGCAATTTTGGTATGATAAGGAAATTGATAAATCACAATCATTAATTTATATTGCAGCTGGTGAAGGAATTGGTGCTGGAATTATGATTGATGAACATATTATAAGAGGAGAATTGGGAACAGCAGGAGAAATCGGTCATATGACCATTAATTTTAATGGTGAAAAGTGTGAATGTGGAAATAGGGGATGTTTAGAAAAATATTGTTCTACGATTGTATTGAAAAAGAAAGTGAGAGAATATTTTGGTAAAGAATACACTTTTAATGAAATTGTTGATTTTATAAAAAAGGGTAATCCAACTGTAGTACAAATATATAGAGAAATCTGTAGAAATTTGGGATATGGTATTGTAAATATTATTAATAGTTATAACCCAGCAGTAATTATTTTAGGAGATGAATTTAGTCATATTCAAAGTCAAATTTTGTTAGAAGAGATAAATGCAGTATTGGAAGAGAGAATATTACCAGAAATTCGTCAGAATTTGACGATTAAAATTAGTGCTGCAGTGAAAGATTCAATTTTGCATGGTATAGGGGCATTGTGTTTGGACGAAGCTTTTTCACATTACAATATGTATTTTTGAAGAAGAGTAGAATATAGTATTAAAATTTATAAAAGTGATTTTTTAGATTATAGACAACTAACATTTTAAGTGAGTTGTCTATTTTGTTATATGGTGAATAAAAAAATTTTTTTGATTAAAAAGTATAGAAAAACGAAGTTACATGTCTTCCACTATGATTGATTTTAATTCTACAGTTTCGCTTTCTTGAAAAAACATCTCATCAGCTCCTGCAAATATTCTATTCGTATTTGTCTTTTTTTGTCAGAATGGGCAGAACAATTATATATAAATAATTAAAATGAAAAATTGATAGCATTTATCCAAAATAAAATTACAAAGTGGTGTCTAGCTTTGAGATATCGTCTGGATTTTTGCATGTGAAAAGGTTTTGCATTAAGAGTATGAGAGTGTATTTTTGTTGTTAATATACAAAAAAATAAAAATATATAAAAGTATATTGACAAATATTCTATTGAATCATATAATTAGTTTAATCAATAAACAAATTAAATCGTTCAACAAAGGAGGAATAGTGGAATGAAAAAGTGGAAAAAAGTGATGATTAGTATGGCTCTTGTATGTTCTGTAGTATTGGTCGGGTGTTCAAGTGGATCAGAAAAAAAAGAAGAACAGCAAAAAACAGAAGCTAACAAAGAAGATGGAAAGAAAACATACAAATTTGGATTTACAGAATGGGCAGCGGGGTCTTTTTTTGATGCATGTTATGATGGTGTAATGTCAGAGGTATCAGAAAAAGGAGGAGAAGTAATTCGTGTCGAAGGTAAGACAGATAGTAATGTTCAACTTGGAGTTATTGAAGACTTTATTGCACAAGATGTAGATTTAGTTTTTTATAATCCAGTAGATGCAGAAGCGGCAGGACCTGCATTACAACTTTTGAAAGAAGCTGGTATTCCGGTAGTAAATTTTGACTTAGCAGTAGCAGATACATCAATGGTAGATTCATTTGTTGCGACAGATCACTATTCAGCTGGAACGGTTGCAGGGGAACATATGATGAAAGATTATCCGGAGGGTGGAAAAATTGCAATTTTAGACAGAACAAATGATAATGCTGCTGCACAGAGAATTCAAGGATTACTTGATACTGTTGGAGAGAAATTTGAAGTTGTTGCAAGATTAGATGGTGGAGGAAAACCAGAGACAGGTCTGGCAATTACCGAAGATATTTTACAGGCAAATCCAGATTTAGTAGCTATTTATTGTATTAATGATGAATGCGCACAAGGAGCATATTCAGCAATAACAGCAGCAGGAGAAGATATTGGTATTTATAGTGCAAATGGTGGTCCGGAATCAAAGGCAGCAATTAAAAAGGACGGAAAAGATGGAATTTGGAAATGTACAGCGGCGCAGTCCCCTTATACGGTAGGAAAAGAATCTGCAAAAATAGCATACCAAATTTTGGAAGGAAAAGAATTTGAAAAAGAAGTTTTGATTCCTACATTTGCAATTGATGCAGAAAATATTGAGAAATATGTTGGTTCAGATTGGCAATAAAACAAAATAAAGGAGAATGAATATGAGCACTTTACTAGAAATGAAAAATATTAATAAAAGCTTTGGAAGTAATAAAGTTTTAGAAAATGTTAATTTACAATTGTATTCTGGTGAAGTGCTCGCTCTTTTGGGTGAAAATGGTGCAGGAAAATCTACTTTAATTAAAATTTTAGGTGGAATATATTCTAAAGATTTAGGTGCAATTTTTGTTGATGGAAAAGAAGCTAAAATAAATGGGATTTCTGATGCGAGAAAATATGGAATTAGTATTATTCACCAAGAATTGATGCTGTGTAAAAATATTTCTATTTCTGAAAATATATTTATGGGGAATGAAATATGCAAAAAAAGTGGAATTGTATCCTTGAAACAACAGAGAGAACGAGCACAAGAGATCATCGATGAATATAATCTTGAGTTGGATGCAAAGACAATATTAAAGGATCTGACTATTGCACAGCAACAAATGGTAGAGATTATTCGTGCAGTATCATTTGGAAGTAAAATTATCGTTATGGATGAACCAACTTCCTCATTGTCAGAAAAAGAAGTTTATGTTTTATTTGACATGATTAGAAGACTAAAAAAAGAAGGTGTTGGAATTATTTATATTTCTCATCGTTTAGATGAATTATTTGCAATTTCTGACAAGGTTGAAGTTTTAAGAGATGGAAAAGATGTTGGGACATTTATTACAAATCAAGTTACAAGGGAAATGTTAGTATCTAGTATGGTAGGACGAGAACTTGATCAATATTACATAAAGGACAATGAACCAATAGATGAGGTGATTTTAAAAGTTTCTAATTTATCGGATGGAAAGTTGGTGAAAAATGTAGATTTTGAATTAAAAAAAGGAGAAATATTGGGATTTGCTGGCTTAGTAGGAGCAGGAAGAAGTGAGACAGTAGAATGTATTTTTGGCTTGAGAAAAAAAACGCAAGGTTTTCTTTGGTTTTATGGTCAGGAAAAAGAGTTTAAGAATCCTATTCAAGCAATGAATTTTGGAATTGGGTTAGTTCCGGAAGATAGAAAAGATAAAGGACTTTTTTTACAGCAAGATGTTGGATTTAATATAACGATTACAATTTTAAAAGAATTATTTGAAAAATTAAGACATTATAGTAAAAAAGAAAACGGTATCGTAGATAAAATGATTCAAGATATTGGAATAAAAGTAACTGGGCGATCACAAATAGTAGGTGATTTGAGTGGAGGAAATCAACAAAAGGTTTTAATTGGAAAATGGTTGTTATCAGCAAAAAAAATATTGATTTTAGATGAACCTACTAGAGGAGTGGATGTTAAGACAAAAGCAGAAATTTATTCGCTTATTAATGAATTAGCAAAAAAGGGTTTATCCATAATTATGGTATCTTCAGAACTACCAGAACTTATAAATATGAGTGATAGGATTGTAGTATTTTCTAGAGGATATACAACAGGTATACTTGAACGCGATGAGTTTACTCAAGAAAGAATTATGACACTTGCTACAGCGGATGTTTAATGGGAGGGCACTATGGAGAAAAAAATAGTAAAAAAATCAGAAGTAATGGATAATGGAGTGTTCCAATTAATCAAAAGTAATTTGGGCATTTTAATTGGTTTGGTATTAATGTGTATAGCCCTTTCTGTTATAACAGATTCCTTTTTAACATCGAAAAATATATTTAATGTAATGAGACAAATTTCAGTAAATGTATTTTTAGCTTGCGGCATGACAATGGTTATTTTAATCGGGGGAATTGACTTATCAGTAGGTTCAATTATTGCAGTATCTGGATGCCTATGTGCAGGTTTAATTACTAATAATGGTATACCATCGGTAATAGCAATTATATTATCCATTGCAGTAGGTACAATGGTAGGAATGTTAAATGGATTTATTATAGCTAATACAAAAATTCCACCGTTTATTGTTACATTGGCTATGATGAATATTGGGAGAGGATTTGCCAGGATTTATACAAAAGCTACAACTATTTTAGTAACAGATGATTTGTTTATGTGGATTGGAAGCGGGAAAATTTTTGGGAATATTCCTATTCAAATGGTGTTTATGATTGTAGTTATAGTTGTAACAGCCTTATTATTAAATAAAACAAAATTTGGTAGAAATATTTATGCGGTCGGAGATAATAAACAAGCAGCTATTTATAGCGGTATAAATGCAAAAAAAGTAACTCTACTCGTTTTTACGCTATCAGGATTATTTGCAGCATGTGCAGGAATATTAAGTGCAGCCAGAACATTTTCTGGACAGTTTAGTGTAGGGGATGGAGCGGAAATGGATGCAATTTCTGCTGTTGTACTTGGTGGGACAAGTATGACAGGTGGTGTTGGAACTATTGGAGGAACAATTATTGGCTGTCTTGTTATTGGTGTGTTGAATAACGGAATGAATCTTTTAGGCATAGATTCTTCTTGGCAGTATGTCGTTAAAGGTTTAGTTGTATTATTAGCAGTTTATATTGACTACATTAAGAAAGAAAAGAGTAAAAAGTAAGAATGCGAACATTATTAGGAATTGATATTGGAACATCAAGTATAAAAGCAATGTTACTAGAAGAAAAAGCTGGTGTGATTGCAGTCAAAAAAAGTGAATATGATGTAATGATTCCTGACACTAATTGGGCAGAGCAAAAACCAGAAATATGGTGGGAAGGTCTTTTAAAAGTACTTACTTCATTTCGTGAGAATGAAATGACAAAAGAAGCTTTTAATAGTATTGTGGGAATAGGATTTTCGGGACAAATGCATGGATTGGTTTGCATTAATCAAGATGGAGTACCTATTAGACCAGCTATTATATGGTTAGATCAACGTTCAAGTAACATTGTAAAAAAAATCAATGCTCAAATAGATGATATTACTCAAAAAACTATTTTACATAATCGAACTTCTGTTGGATTTGCATTTCCATCATTACTGTGGATGAAAGAAAATGAAAATGATAAATATGAAAAAATATATAAAATTTTTCAACCTAAAGATTTCATCCGCTATAAGATTACAGGTAAGATAGGAACTGATGTTACTGATGCTTCGGCAACTGGAATGTTTGATATTGCTAATAGAAAATGGGCATGGAGTATAATAGATAAATTTGATATAAATAGAAATATATTTCCACTGTGTTATGAGTCAGAAGAAGTTGCGGGAACAGTAAGCAAGGAATGTGCTGGAATTACAGGACTTAAGGAAGGAATACCAGTTGTTTATGGGTGTGGAGATCAGATGGCACAGAGTATTGGAAATGGTGTTTATAAAGAAGGTTCTATTATTTCTAATATAGGAACTGGAGGTCAGGT
The DNA here is from genome assembly GCA_900550235.1 of uncultured Lachnospiraceae bacterium. Taxonomy (GTDB): domain Bacteria; phylum Bacillota; class Clostridia; order Lachnospirales; family Lachnospiraceae; genus Faecalimonas. The sequence continues at coordinate 1,905 of URRQ01000059.1, read as the reverse complement.
TTCAGCATATTCGAAAAAAGATGTTTATGATGAAATGTTAAGAACAAATACATTTTGTCATGCAATCGGAAAGGGCTATTCTGTTTTTGGAGCAACCTTAAATTGTGGCAATTCGTTGAAGTGGATGTGTAAAAACATGATGGATATGAGTACATCTAATTTTGATATGTGCAATTATCTTGCAAGTGAAGTTTCAGCAGGAAGTGAAGGTCTTATATATCTTCCATACTTGTCAGGGGAAAGAACACCGGTCATGGATTCTAATGCAAAAGGAGTTTTGTTTGGAATAAAATTAGAACATAATAAAAATCATATTATAAGAGCTTTTATGGAAGGGATGATTTATAGTTTAAAAGATTGTCTTTGTATTTTACAGGAAATGGGTATTGATAGTGAAGAGATTATTGCATCAGGAGGTGGGGCACATAGCGATTTAATGTTACAGTTACAAGCAGATATTTTTGGGAAAAAAATAAAAGTTTGTGATATTTGTGAACAAGCTTGTTTAGGAGCTTGTATAATTGCAGGTTTTGGATTAGGTATTTTTGATATATCTGTAGCATGTGAAAAATTTGTATCATTTAATAAAAAAATATTTATTCCAAATGAAAAAAACAAAGTGATTTATGAAAAGATTTTTGAAAAATATCATGATATATACAAAAATTTGAAAGAAATAATGTGATGGAGGGCAAGTATGGGAATTTTTAGAAGATTATCAAGTGGAATAGGCTGTGGAGATTCAATTCCGTTTTATCACGATGGGATTTATCATTTGTTTTTTCTTTCAGTACCAGAAAATACGGTTAGATATCCTGAACGTGTAAGAAATACATGGCAGCATGTTATATCCAAAGATTTGATAAATTGGGAAGAATTACCACCAGTATTATTACCAGGTGATGGAACAGAATTAGATAAAGATGGATGTTGGACTGGTTCTGTTATTTATGCGAAAGGGAAATACCATATATTTTATACAGGATATCATATCGATTCAGAATTTCCGCAAACAATTTGTCATGCTATAAGCGATGACTGTATTACATTTAAAAAGGATGAAAAGAATCCATATATAGTTCCGGATACAAGATATTATGAAAGCATTGATTGGAGAGATTCATACATTTTCTATAATGATGAAGAAGAATGCTATTGGATGTTAATTGCGGCAAGAAAAAATAGTGGACCTTCTAATAGAAGAGGTGTAGTAGTATTATACACAAGTACTGATTTAGAAAATTTTGAACATAAAGGAGTAATATACGAGCCTTGGCATACCAACTGTCCAGAGTGTCCAGAAATGTATAAGATGGGAGAATATTGGTATCTTGTATACTCGCGTTTTTCAGAACGAGCACAAACAATTTATCGTGTATCGAAATCACCATATGGTCCATGGAGAACTCCTAAGTTTGATGGGATTGATAATAGGAGATTTTATGCTGCAAAATCATTGTTAGATGATGAAGGTAGAAGAATTTATTTTGCATGGACACCGGAAAGGGAAAACCAATCAGATGACGAATTATGGCAGACAGGAGGAGATTTTGCAATACCTCATCAAGTTATTCCTATGGAAGACGGGAATTTAAAGGTGGTTATGCCAAAAGAAATATGTGAACATTTGAAAGAAAGAAAGTTAAGATATTCGTTTGACACAAAATTAGGAAATATAAAAGAATATGGAGATAAAGCATTGGAGATTTCTTCAATTGGAACATTATCTTATGGCTTTTTTGGTGTAGAAGAAAATAATTTTATGATGGAATGTAACATAAAGGCTTCAGATTGTGCAGACTATTTTGGAATTACAATTAATACAGACGAAGATGTTGATAATGGGTATTTACTAGTATAACGAATATTAAATAATTGCTATATCAAACGGATGCCGCTTCCTCT
>URRQ01000058.1 GCA_900550235.1 uncultured Lachnospiraceae bacterium | reverse complement strand
GAACACCAGCCTTCCAAGCTGGATACGTGGGTTCGATTCCCATCACCCGCTTTTTGCATGCCCTAAAATAGACACACGAAAAAAAGATTGCGCGAGCAATCTTTTTTTGTCTATAAAAATAATTATTTGGAGAGAACCTCAGCTCCATCTTCTGTGATAAGTACCATATACTCAATCTGAGCGGACAATCCATCGTCTTCGGTATACACGGTCCATTCATTCTCTTCGTCAACAAAGAAATCCGGACTACCTTCGTTGATCATTGGTTCGATCGTGAAGATCATTCCTGGAACAAGCACCATTTCACTTCCCTTTGGAGTAACATAGCTGACAAAAGGATCTTCATGAAATTCCAATCCAATACCGTGGCCTCCGATATCTTCAACAACAGAATATCCATTTGCCTGTGCATGGGAATTGATGGCATCAGCAATATCTCCGAGATGATTCCATGGTTTTGCCTGGGCAAGTCCGAGTTCAACGCATTCTTCGGTTACTTTTACGATTTTTTCCGCGCGTTCAGATACAGTTCCGATTTTGAACATTCTAGACGCATCAGAAAAGTAACCGTTCAAAATTGTAGAGACATCTACGTTGATAATATCGCCCTCTTCTAAAATGATGTTTTCGTCGGGAATACCATGACAAATTTCGTTGTTGATAGATGTACAGACGCTGCAAGGAAAGCCTTCGTAGCCAAGGGGAGCAGGAATGCCACCGTGCTCTGTTGTATAGTCATATACAAGTTTGTCAATTTCAGCCGTACTCATTCCGGCGTGAATGTGTGCTGCAACATGATCTAAAACGGCAGTATTTAAATCTGCGCTTTTTCGGATTTCTTCTATTTGAGCGGGTGTTTTGATAATGTCCCGTGTAGGAACAATGTCGCCTTGTTCTTCTAAAATCATAAGTTTTTCATCCATTGCCATATGACATTTTTTATATTTTTTACCGCTGCCACACCAGCAAGCTTCATTTCTTTCCATTTTTCTGACCTCCGTTATTTTCTAAACTATAGTAAGTATACCACATTTTCGGTTGTTAGCATGAAAAAAATGAGATATAATAATGATAATGTGAAATAGAACGCGAACAAAGAAAGGGCGGGTGTATTTATGTTACGAATCGGTATGCTTACAAGTGGCGGAGATTGCCAGGCGCTGAATGCTGCGATGCGCGGTGTCGTAAAAGGCTTGACATCGAAAGTAGACGAGATAGAGATCTATGGTTTTAAAAATGGCTATAAAGGATTGATTTATGCGGATTTTAGTATGCTGACATCGAAAGATTTTTCGGGAATTCTAACGAGAGGCGGAACGATTCTCGGAACATCAAGACAGCCGTTTAAATTAATGAGGGAACCGGATGAAAATGGTTTGGATAAGGTGGAGGCGATGAAGCACACCTATCATAAACTGAATTTAAACTGTTTGGTGATTCTTGGCGGAAATGGAACTCATAAGACAGCAAATATGCTTCGGGAAGAAGGACTGAATATCATCACCCTTCCGAAGACAATTGATAATGATCTTTGGGGAACGGACATGACATTTGGATTCCAAAGCGCGGTGGATATCGCGACAAATACCATTGATAATATTCATACGACAGCGAGTTCGCATAGCAGAGTGTTTGTTGTGGAGATCATGGGACATAAAGTCGGCTGGGTGACGCTTCATGCGGGAATGGCCGGAGGGGCTGACATTCTTCTGCTTCCGGAGATTCCGTATGATATTGATGTGGTTGCAGAAGCGATCAATCATAGAGTTACAACGGGAAAGCACTTTACAATCATAGCGGTTGCCGAAGGCGCGATTTCCAAAGAAGAAGCAAAGCTTTCTAAAAAAGAGCTGAAAGAAAAACAGGCGAAGAAGAAATATCCGTCTGTTGCATATAAGCTTGCAGAAGAAATACAAAAGAAAACAGAACAGGAAGTGCGAGTTACAGTGCCGGGGCATATGCAGCGTGGAGGATCTCCGTGTCCATATGACAGAGTATTGGCTACAAGGCTCGGTGCGGCGGCTGCAAGATTGATTTTGAATCAGACGTATGGATATATGGTTGCAATCAAGAATGGTGAGATTACTAAAGTGCCGCTGGAAGAAGTTGCCGGAAAACTTAAGATGGTGGATCCAAATGCAAGTATTATCCAGGAAGCAGAGATGGTAGGCATCAGTTTCGGAAGAAAAACTAAAAATAAGTAATGATTGATAAAGCCGCCTTTGTAGACGGCTTTATCTCGGCGAAAAGGAACTTAAAAAGACAAAGAGGGTACAGATACATGTCATACACAGCATTATACCGAAAATTCCGGCCCGGAGAATTTGATGATGTCAAAGGGCAGGATCATATAGTAACAACATTGAAAAATCAGATTAAGGCAGAACGTATCGGGCACGCCTATCTTTTTTGCGGAACAAGAGGAACGGGAAAGACAACGGTTGCGAAAATATTTGCAAAGGCGGTCAATTGTGAGAACCCAATCGATGGAAGCCCTTGTGGAGAATGTGAGATGTGCAAGGCAATCGCTTCCGGGGCATCGATGAATGTGATTGAAATCGATGCGGCATCCAACAATGGTGTGGATAATATTCGTGAGATTCGAGAAGAAGTAGCATATCGGCCAACAAATGGAAAGTATAAAGTGTATATTATAGACGAGGTGCATATGCTTTCTATAGGAGCTTTTAATGCACTATTAAAAACGTTGGAAGAACCGCCGGAATATGTTATATTTATACTGGCGACAACAGAAGCGCACAAGATACCGATTACCATATTGTCTCGATGTCAGCGATATGACTTCAAGAGAATTTCTATTGAAACGATTTCGGATAGACTAAAAGAACTGATGGAAAAGGAAAAGGTAGAAGTAGAAGAGCGGGCGATTCGTTATGTGGCGAAAGCGGCAGATGGTTCTATGCGTGATGCACTAAGTCTATTGGATCAATGCATTGCCTTTTATTTGGGACAGAGACTTACGTACGATCATGTGTTAGAGGTATTGGGCGCGGTGGATACGGATGTATTCAGCAGATTACTGCGACAGATTTTGAAACGTGATGTGGCGAATGTTTTGGAAATCGTGGAAGAACTTGTAATGCAGGGAAGAGAACTGACGCAGCTTACAAATGATTTTACATGGTACTTGAGGAATTTGCTTCTTGCGAAGACTTCTGATAATATGGAAGAGGTTCTAGATGTTTCTACAGAAAATCTTCAGCAGTTAAAGGAAGAAGCAGAGATGGTAGAAACAGGAACGCTGTTACGTTATATCCGCATTTTTTCGGAGTTGTCTAACCAAATGAGATACGCCGTTCAGAAGAGGATACTCCTGGAAGTTGCGTTGATCAAATTATGTAAACCGCAGATGGAGACAAATACAGATTCGCTGCTTGACAGGATTCGCGTGTTAGAGGAGAAGCTGGAATCCGGTGAGTTTGCAACTCCAAACTCGGAGAGCATCGTATATGTTCCTGAACGGGAGATTTTAAAACCGAAGGAAAAACCAAAATTAGAAAAAGCGATTCCCGAAGATATCAAAGAAGTAGTGAAAAATTTCCGCTCTATCGTTAATGAGGCAAGCGGACTTCTGAAAGGGTATTTAAAAGGAGCCAAGTTAAGTCTTGGAGGGGAAGATAAGCTTTTGGTTGTATTGCCGGATGAATTGTCGGCAGAGTTTGTCAATCAAGAACCGCATAAAAAAGAATTGGTCGATTTGATTGAAGAGAGAATCGGCAAAACAGTGACCCTGGAGGTGCGTTCGATGGAAGAAGGAAGGCACTTTGAGGAGAGTTTTGTGGATATAGAAAAAGTAGTCCGAATGGAGATTACCATAGAAGATGATTAATATGGATTGCGTTCGGGGGAAATGATGTAGAATGAAGGAGGATTTAACCATGGCAAAACGTGGAGGATTTCCAGGTGGAGGAATGCCTGGCAATATGGCAAATTTAATGAAACAGGCGCAGAAGATGCAGCGTCAGATGGAGGAACAGGCAAAAGAGCTTGAGTCAAAAGAATTTACGGCGACAGCAGGAGGCGGCGCTGTAGAGGTGACGGTATCCGGTACACGTGAAGTGTTAAAAGTAAAATTGCAGGAAGATGTAGTAGACCCTGATGATATTGAAATGTTGGAAGATTTGATCGTAGCAGCGACTAATGAAGCGCTTCGTAAAGTAGAGCAAGAATCATCTTCTGCTATGGCAAAACTTACAGGAGGACTTGGCGGAGGAATGCCGGGAATGCCGTTTTAGTCAGGAGCGATAGACATGGATTATTATAGCAGTCAGATAAGTAAATTGATTGAAGAACTTTCCAGACTTCCGGGGATAGGCGCTAAGACAGCACAACGGCTGGCTTTCCATATTATTAATATGCCAAAAGAGCAGGTGGAGCAGATGGCATCTGCTATGGTAGATGCAAGAAATAATGTTCGCTACTGTAAGCAGTGTTTTACGTTGACAGATCAAGAACTTTGCCCAATCTGCAGGAACGGGGATCGAGACTCCAAAACAATCATGGTTGTAGAGACAACAAGGGATTTAGCGGCTTATGAGAAGACTGGGAAATATCAGGGAGTATATCATGTGCTCCATGGTGCGATTTCGCCGATGCTTGGAATTGGCCCGGGCGATATCAAATTAAAAGAACTTATGGAACGTCTGCAAGGTGATGTAGAAGAAGTGATCATTGCAACCAATTCCAGTTTAGAAGGTGAGACTACGGCTATGTATATTAGTAAGCTGATCAAACCGACCGGAATCAAAGTAAGCAGAATTGCAAGCGGAGTTCCGGTGGGAGGAGATCTGGAATACATTGATGAGGTGACGCTTCTGAGAGCTTTGGAAGGCAGAACGGAGCTTTAGTTCGATTTATCATTGCACCATAAAGGAAAGTGAGATAAAATAGAAAAAAACAGGAGGGAAAAGCAATGAACAAATTAGAATTGATGAAAACCGCTAATGAAGTTCGTAAAGGGATTGTAACAGCCGTTTACAATGCCAAATCCGGACATCCGGGCGGATCTTTATCAGCAGCTGATATTTACACGTATTTATTTTTTGAAGAGATGAATGTAGATCCAAAGGATCCGAAAAAAGAGGATAGAGACAGATTTGTATTATCAAAAGGACATACAGCGCCGGGATATTATTCTGCGCTCGCTAACAGAGGATTTTTCCCGGTAAAAGATCTTGCAACGCTTCGTCATACAGGTTCCTACTTACAAGGACATCCGGACATGAAGCATATTCCGGGAGTTGATATGTCAAGCGGATCTTTGGGACAGGGTGTATCTGCAGCAGTCGGTATGGCGATTTCTGCAAAAATCTTTGGGGATGATTACAGAGTATACACATTAGTTGGTGACGGAGAGATTCAGGAAGGCCAGGTGTGGGAAGCGGCTATGCTTGCAGGATTCAAACAACTGGACAACCTTGTATTTATTGTAGATAACAATAATCTTCAGATTGATGGACCGATTGATGAAGTAAACTCACCATATCCGATTGATAAGAAGTTCGAAGCATTCAATTTCCATGTGATCAATATTGACGGACATGATTTTGATCAAATCGATGCTGCATTCAAAGAGGCAAGAGCTACAAAGGGAATGCCGACAGCCATTATTGCAAAGACAGTAAAAGGAAAGAACGTTTCCTTCATGGAAAATCAGGCAGGCTGGCATGGAAAAGCTCCAAATGATGAAGAGTATAAAATTGCGATGGAAGATTTAGAGAAAGTAGGTGAAGCATTATGTCAGAAGTAAAGAAAATTGCAACAAGAGAAAGCTACGGTAATGCTTTGGCTGAATTAGGAAAATTACACGAAGATGTAATCGTTTTAGATGCTGACCTTGCAGGAGCAACAAAAACAAGTGTATTTAAAAAAGCTTTTCCGGAACGCTTTATTGATTGCGGAATTGCAGAAGGTAATATGATGGGTGTGGCAGCAGGTATTGCTACAACAGGAAAGGTTCCGTTTGCAAGCTCATTTGCGATGTTTGCGGCTGGACGTGCGTTTGAACAAGTTCGTAACTCTATCGGATATCCGAAGAACAATGTGAAGATTGGAGCAACACATGCCGGCATTTCTGTAGGAGAAGACGGAGCAACACATCAGTGCAATGAAGATATCGCATTGATGAGAACGATTCCGGGTATGGTTGTGATCAATCCGTCTGATGATGTAGAAGCAAAAGCGGCAGTATTTGCAGCATATGAACATCAAGGACCTGTGTACTTACGTTTTGGAAGACTTGCAGTACCGGTAATCAATGACAATCCGGATTATAAGTTTGAGCTTGGAAAAGGTATCGTTTTAAGAGAAGGAAAAGATGTAACAATCATTGCTACAGGTCTTGAAGTTGCAGAATCTTTAGAGGCTGCAGAGATGCTTGCAAAAGACGGAATCAACGCGAAAGTTGTCAATATTCATACAATCAAGCCATTAGATGAAGAGTTAATTTTGGAAGCAGCGAAAGAAACTGGAAAAGTTGTAACAGTAGAAGAGCATTCTGTAATTGGCGGTTTGGGCAGCGCTGTTTGTGATGTGTTGTCGGAAAAATTACCAACACCTGTTCTTAAAATCGGTGTTATGGATGTGTTTGGAGAATCAGGTCCTGCAAAAGAGTTGATTAAGAAATACGGATTGGATGCAGAGAGTATTTATGCAAAAGTAAAAGCATTTGTGTAAAGAATAGAAGAAAGTAACATAAAAATAGAGCGTGCAATGCATGCTCTATTTTTTTGTCCGAAAAAGTCGAAAGTTTTAAGGGACAAGTTGACACAATCTGATAAAATCAGCGCTTTCTATATGCTAACATGAAGAAAAATATGCAGAGAGGTGATAGATATGGAAAGAAAGATTCCGAAAAACGTAAGACAAATTGGAAATGTTAGTGATTCTTTGAAAATATATGTAGAAGACTATGTAGATACGTATTTGGATCAGTTGTGTGAACAAGGGTCAGAAGGACCGGTGGGGGCTATCCTGATTGGAGAGACGGTGAAAGATGGAAGTCAACAGTATCACTATATTTATGGCGCTGTGCAGATGAAAAATCTTCTTCGAGATGGGGAAAGCGTAGAGATTACAGAGGAAATATGGGAAGAGTGTTGCGAAACGTGTAAGGCGTTTTTTGGGAGTGGAGAAGTGTTGGGCTGGTGTGCTGTGATTCCTGGAATTGCACTTGGAATGAATGCGGACATTAAAAAGACTCATCAAAAACTATTTTCAAGAGATACGGGGATTTTCATATTAAAAGATCCTGTTTGCAGAGAAGAAATGTATTTTGCGCCTAAATTCAATGATTTAATGCCGATGAATGGTCATTATATTTATTATGAGAAAAATCCGGATATGCAAAATTATATGATATCTTCCAGAAAAAAGATTGGCGTAACTCCCAGTGAAGTGGTTGCGGATCGAGCTGCAAAGAGTTTTCGCAACCTAGTGCAGACAAAAATGGTAATGCAGGAAAGATATAAGATCAGCAAATTAGCACGAGGGATTGGCGCAGTAGTGATTGTAATGCTATTGTTTGGAGTGGTCAATTTTTTTCGAGATTATGATAGAATGAAAACAATGCAAATGGCGATGGAGGCTATGTCAGACACAGTTCAGGCGAAAGATACTAAAAAATCGGAAGAAAAGAAAGAGAAAAAGGAAGATCAAATATTCCGTGTAGGAGAAGAAAAAAGTTATACAGTAGAATTGGGAGATACTTTGGCGGGAATCAGTAAGAAAATATATGGAGACCTTTTACACATTGAAGCGATCAGTAAGGTAAATAATCTTGAAAATGGGAATCTCATATACGTGGGACAAAAATTAGTACTCCCTTAGAAGGGAAATATGATATAATAACCATTATACCATCGTTAATTAGGCGATGGCATTTGAAGAGAAACGACAAACAAAGGGGATACAAATGAAAGAAAAGGACAAATCAGATTTGCAGGTTGTGAGTCAAGAAGACTCAACTGATAAAGAGGTTCGTTCGATTATGGAAGAAATCAAAGAAGAAAATGACATTTTGGATGAACTGGAAGAAAAGATTCGTCAGCATAAAAAGCGCTATATCAAAAAAGTATCGATAGTGATTGTTACGATTGTACTTGCTTTGTCAGGCGGGGTTATGTATGTGATGAATCAGACTTACACGGATACCCGAATTTTAAATACCTATAGTGATGGAGCGGAGGACGGAGCACAATACATTGAGTTCGCCGGAGGTATTTTAAAGTATACACGAGATGGGGCTGCTTTTCTCAATAACAAAGGGAAAGAAAAGTGGAATGCAGCATATCAGATTCAGACACCGATAGCAAGTGTGAAGAAAAATGCAGTGGCAATTGCGGATAAAGGTGGGAATGATATCTCGGTATTCGGAAAAAATGGACTCAAAGGGGAGATTCATACAAATTTACCGATTGAGAAAACAGCCGTATCTTCGCAAGGGATTGTTAGTGCGATTTTAAAAGATGGTAATACATTTCGTATTGTTTGTTATGATGCGGCGGGAAATGTGTTGGTAGAACATAAGACGTCTCCAACGGTAACAGGATATCCGATGGATATAGATATTTCGGATAATGGCTATATGTTGCTCGTTTCGTATCTGATAGTGGAAGATGGTGTGTTAACAGGAAGAGTTGTATATTACAATTTTGGCGATGCGGGAAAAAATAAAGAGGATTATATTGTGGCGCAAGAGGTGTATCCGAATGCGGTAATTCCGACAGTGTTTTTTATGGATGATCAAACATCCGTGGTGGTTTCAGATCGGGAGATTGTTATATACAAAGGAAAAGATGTTCCAGAGAAACTTACTTCTGTAAAAATGACGAATGGAATGAAGAGCGTCTTTTATAATGAAAAATCAATCGGTGTTGTTTCCAATGGAAAAGAAGGAAACGTTTTGCACATATTTGATAAAAAAGGGCGTTCGCTTCTAGCACAGAAATTTGAGGGAGAATATAAAAACGCAAAAATATCTGATAATTTGGTTATTATGTATAATGGAAAACAGTGTGCTGTATTTTCTAAAGGGGGAGTGCAAAGATTCGCAGGAGAGTTTGATACAGATATTTTTGAGATAAAACCATTGTTAGGACTTAATAAATACTTAGTGATAAATGCAAATGGATTTGAAGAAGTCCGTTTTACGAAATAGGAGAAAATATGAATTGGTTATTAATTGGAGTAGGAGTAATTTTTTTGATCGGAGTGATCGTTGGATGCATCCGTGGATTTGTTAAAATTGTTGTATCGTTTGGTGTGACGTTAGCTACGGTTGTGCTTGTGATAGCGGTGACTCCTAAAGTAGCTGGAGTGATGAAAAAATATACGCCGATTGACGATATGATACATAAAAAGATGGAAGCGATGGTAACTCCTAAAATAGGAGAAATTGATTTCGCCGGAACTGAATTAGAAGGAGTTGATATTGAATCCAGCGGTCTTACAATGGAAGAGATTAAAGAAAAACTGGGAACAATTGAAATTCCAAGGCAGAAACAGATCGAGTTGATGGAGAATGCAAACGTTCCAACTGTATTTAAAAATGGTCTTTTGGAAAATAATAATAGTGAAGCATATAAAGTATTAAAGGTATCCAGTTTCCCTGAATATGTAGGAGCGTACCTGTCGGATATTGTAATAAAGATGGTGGCGTTTTTACTTACGTTTATTATTGTTACGATTTTGGTAAGAGCAGTGATATTTGCGCTGGATATTATAACGGCACTTCCGGTCATAAAAGGACTGAATAGATTTGCGGGGGGATTGGTAGGACTGCTAATAGCATTGATTGTAGTGTGGATAGGGTTTTTGGTGATAACTCTTATTTATAATACTATGATCGGAAAAGAATGTTTCGGTTGGATTGCGGAGAGTGAGTTCTTGACATTTTTATATGAAAATAATGTGATCCTTGAGTTTACGACAAAACTAAAATAGCTGGGTAGAAAAGGAATGCATAAGCATTCCTTTTCTGATATGTAGAATTCTTTGGAAGCCTATGTCAAAAGCAAGAAGTTATTATGGAAAGAAAGTTAAATAAAAAATAAAAAAGTTGTTGACATATGCAAATAACTTTGATATTATGAATAAGCACTCGCGAGACGGGCAAACAAATCAAAAACAATTTTGAAAAAAATAAAAAAAGTTGTTGACAAAGACTTGAACATATGATATTCTAATATGGCTGTCGCAAGAGAGCAAAAACAAAAAGAACCTTGATAATTAAACAATAGACAACAAGACAAACCTGAAAATTCTTAAGAGAATAATTCAGAACAGTTTCGAGAAATCGAAACGCTCAACAAACAACAGTAATTTACGG
>URRQ01000057.1 GCA_900550235.1 uncultured Lachnospiraceae bacterium | reverse complement strand
TTCCAATGGAGCTATTTTTTAGCTCCAATTTTTTCATAGGCTACTTTACACTACCATAGAAAATGTTTTATACAAGCTGCTTACGCAGTTTTGTTTATACTACACATGATGACATGCTACCAAATGTCCTCCACCCACATCTTTCACCTCCGGCGGTGTTGTTTTACAGATTTCTGTTGCATATGGACATCTTGTACAGAATTTGCAGCCTTTTGGCGCGTTGATCGGGCTAGGCAATTCACCTTTCATTTCAATTTGCTGACGCTGTTTCTCAACTTTAGGATTTGGAACAGGAATTGCCGAAAATAATGCTTTTGTATATGGATGCATCGGATTTTTATACAATTCTACATTAGAAGCATATTCCACTACCGTTCCTAGATACATAACTGCAACATAATCCGAAATGTAGCGAACCATCGACAAATCATGTGCTATAAAAATATAGGAAAGGTCTAATTTCTTTTGAAGTGCAACCAAAAGATTCATAACCTGCGCCTGAATCGATACGTCTAACGCACTGATCGGCTCATCACAAATGATAATTTCCGGATTCATACTGAGCGCTCTCGCAATCCCGATTCTTTGACGTTGTCCCCCGGAAAATTCATGTGGGAATCTGTTGGCATGTTCTTCATTCAAACCTACCATTTTTAAAAGTTCGATAATCTTACTTTTTCTCTCAGCTTTATTCTTGTGCAATCCTTGCATGTCCCATCCTTCTGCAATAATATCACCTATAGTCATACGTGGATTTAAGCATGCATACGGATCCTGGAAAATCATTTGAATATTATGGGCTAATTCACGTCGAAATTTTTTCGAACTTTTCCCGCTGATGTCTTTTCCTTTTAAATATATTTTTCCTTCCGTTGGATCATAGATTCTAATAAGTGTTCTTCCAAATGTACTTTTTCCACAACCGGATTCTCCTACCAATCCCAGGGACTCTCCTTTATGCAGCGTAATGGAAATTCCATCCACTGCCTTTAAAGTTTTCCCACCTTTCACAGAAAAATACTTTTTCAAATTTTCAGTACGCAAGATTTCTTGTTTTTCCATTATCTCACCTCCTCGCCTGTGATAGGATTTATAACTTTTCTTGTTCCTTTTGCTCTTTCATCATAGAGCCAGCAACTCGTCTGATGTCCTTCTCCTTCTACATCAAATCTTGGCGGCTGCATACATCTGCACACTTTCATCGCATATGGACATCTTGCAGCAAATGCACATCCTTTTGGTGGATCCAGCAAATCCGGCGGCGTTCCTAAAATAGGATGTAATGGTTCCTTATTCGTAGTCTCTTCTGGTGGTATCGATTGCATAATCCCCCATGTATATGGGTGTGAAGCATGCTCAAAAATATCTTCTGCCTTTCCATACTCAATCACTTGTCCTGCATACATAACGGCAATATCGTCTGCAATATTAGAAACAACACCAAGGTCATGAGTAATCATAATGATTGCTGTATTATATTCCTTTTGGATTTTCTTAATTAATCTTAGAATCTGTGCCTGTGTAGTAACATCCAATGCTGTCGTAGGTTCATCAGCAATCAAAAGCTGTGGATTTACTGCCATCGCCAACGCTATCATGGAACGCTGTCTCATTCCTCCTGAAAATTCATGTGGATATTGATTAAAACGATCTTCCGGACTTGGAATTCCTGCCATAGCCAATGTTTCTATGGCAATCTTCTTTGCTTCCTCTTTTGATGTTACTCCGCTTTTCAAAATACCTTCCATAATCTGCTTTCCCACAGGCATTGTGGGATTCAGGCTCGTCATTGGATCTTGAAAAATCATCCTGATTTTTTTTGCTCTTACCTTTTCCATTTCTTTTTCTGATAATGAAGCAATATCCTCACCATCAAACAAGATTTTTCCTCTTTTAATCTCACCGCTTGGTTTATCCGGATTTAATTGAACGATTGATTTTGCGGTTACAGATTTTCCACATCCGGATTCTCCAACAATTCCAAGAGTCTTGCCTCGCTTCAACGTAAAGCTAACGCCGCGCACTGCCTGAACTTCACCTGCATATGTATGAAAAGAAAAAGCAAGGTCATCTACAACTAATAACTGATTTTCATTTTCTTTATTCATCATTCGCTTCTTCCTCCTACTGTCTCATTCTCGGATCTAGTGCATCCCGCAATCCATCTCCCATTAAGTTAAAGCATAACATTGTAATACAAATTAATATTGCCGGAAATACAAGCTGATATGGATAACTTAATAATTTGTTCGCTCCATCAGAAGCTAATACTCCCCAGCTGGCAATTGGAAGTGGAAGTCCTAATCCGATATAACTTAAAAATGATTCTGCAAAAATTGCACTCGGTATCGCAAAAGCCATATTTGTAATAATCGGACTCAAAGCATTTGGAAACAAATGTTTTATAATAATCCAAAGGCTGCCTGCTCCCATCGTTCTGCTTGCCATTACATATTCCATTTCTTTGATTTGGAATACCTGTCCTCTGAACAAACGAGCCATTCCAATCCAACCTGTAGCTGCAATAGCGATAATAATCGGTCCTACACCCGGTTTCATGATCAATATAAGAAGGATTACCCATAACATCTGTGGGATTGCTGCGATAAGTTCACAAAAACGCATCATAATATTATCAGCAATTCCTCCAAAATATCCTGCAATTCCTCCGTACAGAATACCAATCGTTCCATTAAGAAGTGAGACAATAAGACCGATTGATAGACTAACTCTCGCACCTTCCCAACAGCGAACAAAAATATCTCTTCCTAAATCATCTGTTCCAAATAAATGTGCCAATGACGGACTTTGATTCACACATGTCAAATCATTCTGATTATATGTATATCTACTGACCATCGGAACAACAATCGCAAGTACAGCAATCAGAAGAAGAACAATCGTAGAAATCATTGCAAGCTTATTACTCTTGAAACGTCTCCATGCATCGCTCCAGTATGTAACCGATGGTCTTGTTATTTTATCCGCATCATCATATGATTGTTCATCTGCTTCAAACATATCTAATGGAATATCCTGAATATTGATCTCTTGTGTATTTTTCTCTTCCATATTATCCTCCTAACTTGCAATTCTTATTCTCGGATCAACGACACCGTAAAGAATATCAACTACAAAATACATAATTGCTGCAATGAATGAAAAGATGAGAGTAAGTCCCATGATCATTGTATAATCGCTGCCTTGGATTGCATTGATCATTGCCTGTCCAATGCCCGGAACATTAAATATTTTTTCTACTACAAAATTACCTGTTAAAACTCCCGCACACATAGGGCCAAAAGAAGTAACACACGGAAGAAGTGAGTTTCTTAACATATGCTTTCTAACAATTTCATTCTTATTCAATCCCTTGCTCTTCGCCGTATAGATATAGTCTTGCTTCATCACATCCAGCATACTTGTTCGTAACATTCTGGCGTAAAAGGCTATATTCGTAAATGCTGAAGTCAACATAGGTAATACTGCATATTGCCACCCTCGCCATCCTTGTATCGGGAACCATCCCAAGTCAACTCCAAATAATTTTTGTATTAATGATCCAAATACAAAGCTAGGTATTGAAACTCCAAGAATTGCCAGCACAATAACTAAATAATCAACCGCTCCTTTATTGTGCAAAGCAGCCACACATCCAAGCACCATACCGATTACACTTCCGATCACTACCCCTCCAAATCCGATCAAGGCAGACACCGGCATTCCGGTTGTTACTTTACCAAGAACTGTTTGTCCCTTATACTTCATAGACGTACCAAAATCTCCATGCAATAAATTTTTCATATAAATGATATACTGCTCAAATAGTGGTTTATCCAATCCATACTTTTGTTCTAGATTCTCCCTCACCACCTCCGGAGTGTCTCGTCCCAATGCAAATGGATCTCCTGGTATTGAATGCATCAGAAAAAAAGTAACTGTGGCAATCAAAAACAAAGTGACCAACATCGAACCAAATCGTTTTAACACATACTTTCCCATAATTTCTTCTCCTTTGTTTTAATTTTAACGGTACTTTTTTCTCAAGAAACTATTTTTATTGTGTATTTTGTACATATTTCTTTTTCTTTCCATACCGTCTATGTGATTTATTCACATGCTATCACTAATTTTTTATCATGTCAATATTTTTTTATCACAAATATACTTTTTTATCATTCTTTATTGACATAACAATCTTTCCATGATATTTTCATCTTAAGAAAATAAAAGGAGGCGAAACATTCATGTTAAATCTCAAAGACTACATTCCTATTATGAAATTTTTAGCTCTTTATCTTGGAGATGATTGCGAACTGATTCTTTGTGATACAGAAAAAGTTCTACATATTGAAAATTCTTTTGATGGCTCAACTCACTCCGGAGATCCTGTAGGAGAAGTACAAAAAGCATTTATTAATAATCCAAAATGCCATGCACTTCCTTATACAGTAAACTATAGAGCAACAAGTCCTTCAGGTGAAAAACTTCGCTCGGCAACTCTATTCATAAAAGACAATGAAAAACTTGCAGGACTTTTAACAATCAATATGAAAATTTCTAGTCTTTTGTCCTTGCGTGAAATCCTCGAAAGAATGATTAACGGTAATAGTAATAATGCTACACATACTTCTGGCATTCCTAGTGCACCGGAAAAACCTAATGACGACTACGAAAACCTAAGCTCATCAACTTCTGCTCTAATCAATTCTGTAATCGTCGAAGCAAGTATTCGTTTCGGCGTGACTCCGGAACGATTTACAACACAAGAGAAAAAAAGCATTGTTCGTGAAATGGACGCACGGGGAATTTTCCTTGTAAAAGGATCTATCTCAGAAGTTGCCAGAGAGTTGAAGAGTTCTGATGCAACGATTTATCGCTATCTTCAGCAAATTGAAAAATAGGAGGACAATCAGATGGTAATTATTACACCCGAAATAGCAAAAGAGTCCTTAATCGAAGCCGGTTATCCAATAAAAGATCTTCGGCAAATCAATGAAGGCTCTAATCACTATGTGTTTGCTGTTACATTAGAAAATAATCAAAATTTAATCTGCAAATTTGCAAAAATTCGAGACACTGAAAAGGATATTGGAGAAGCCGGATTGGATACACTATTTGGCGGACGTCTTTCTTTAGAAAGAGAAGCTTATCTCTTTTCAATGATTAAAGAGAAATCAGGAGTTCCAACTCCGAAAGTGTATGGTATTCATCCTTCCAAATATGGTACTTTTATCGTTTTGGAACATATGACCGGAATTTCTCACAAAGAATATATGAAAAACAATGGCTATTCCAAAAAAGCTTTTCTTGAAAGCATGAAATATCTCGGAGAAGATTTTGCAAAAATCCAATCCGTTTCCTTCTCTTCTTTTGGTAACATTATGGTTGATTCCGAGATAGAACCTGCCGGACTAACAAACTTTTCTGACCGTTTCCGCCAAGTTATTGAGATGCGTATTGACAGGTGTATGAAAAAAAATATGTTCACTGAAAAAGAACATCAGGCGGTATCTGCATTTTTTAATAAAAAGTTGGAGCAATTTTATCCACAATTTGATGCTCAGGTCAGTACCCCCGTTCTGAATTTCACAGATATGCATGCAGAAAACTTTTTTGTAGATAATACCGGACATCCATCCGGATATTTTGACTTAGAATCTGCACAATCAGCGCCTGCTGCATTAGAATTCTATGGTTTCCGTTTCTTCTTATTCAATTTTTATGATAAGAAATGTTTTGATGAAGCGGAACAAGCCTTTTTTGATGGCTATCAAAAAGCCGGCGGGCTTTACACTCCAAGCAGCATCGAAGATCATCAGGCAATCGATTTTCTTGCAGGTTGCCGGCTTCTCGAATTAGCCCAATCTTATTGGGGACATATTGATGGAATTCGTGATTCATGGGGTGAATCCATGAAGCAATTACTATTCTCATATATGAAAAATGATACTATTGATTATATGGCCGTTGGAGATATCTGGCGACAAAGAGACCAACAGCCACTCGTCCCACTTGTGGACTAAAAGCAAAATAAGAGTAAACCGAGCGGACTTTATGTCCGCTCAACTTATACAAGGAGGATACCGACATGGCAAACATATATCAAAACCGACGTGAACAATTCTTGCATACTGACAACAGCCCTTTCCTAACCATTTTATATTCCGGAAAAGCACCTGTCCGCTCTGCAGATGAGACGTATCATTTCAGCGTAGACCGCAATTTTTATTATTTGACAGGAATGGATTTAGAAAATGCAGTTTTAGTTATGATCCGTGAAAATAATTCAAAAGTGTATTCGAATTTATATGTAGACATTCGCGATATAGAAACTGCTAAATGGATAGGCTCCAGTCCTTCTGTTGACAGCATAAAAGAAATCAGCGACATTGAAAATATTTATCCTTTAAATCTATGGGAACCTCACATTCATCGCTTTTTATCTTCTCGGATAAATCGCCCTTCCCTAGGCTTAAACCTCTGGAGGTGCCGGCCAAACGATCCGCCAACTACATCGCATCAGATTTCTGCGTGGATACGTTCTACGTATCCGGAAGTTGATATCGTTAATATCTTTCCAAGCCTTGCAAAAGCTCGATTGATTAAATCCAAAGATGAATTGGTAAACATGGCATTTGCTCAAAATACTACACAAAAAGCGTTAGAAGAGCTATATGCCTATGTTTCTCCTGAAATGAACGAATGTGAAATCGAAGGAATATTCGATTTTTCTCTTAGAAAACAAGGCGTTAAAGAAACAGCTTTTCCTAGTATTATTGCCGGAGGCACACGAGCTACAACACTTCATTATGCTGAGAATGATCATATTGTACATGATAATGAACTCGTACTTCTTGACCTTGGAAGTACACATCAGCACTATTGTGCCGATATTTCCAGAACCTTTCCAATAAATGGGAAATTTACGGAACGTCAAAAGCAATTATATAATATTGTATTAGAAGCACAAAACCGTGTAATCTCTGCTGCTATTCCCGGCATCACCTTGCGGGAATTAAACGATATTGTAATCGAATATTATCAGACTGCGCTTAAAAATATCGGACTTTTAGACAATGGCAAATCTGTCAAAGACTATTATTACCACGGAGTAAGCCATCCTTTAGGATTAGATACTCACGATATCTCACTTCCTGAATTGGAAACTCTTGTCCCTGGAATGGTCATTACGGTGGAACCCGGACTATATATTGCCGAAGAAGGAATTGGTATCCGTATTGAGGATGATATTCTGATCACGAACGATTCACCAATCAATCTATCTTCTAATATCGCTAAAAAACCTGAAGATATCGAATTCCTTATGAGCAGATCCTCTTTGTAGGAATTAAAATAATCTAATATTACGAGGATTTTTATTATGGAAAACAAACGAATTTTAGAACTCATTCGAATCCTTCTCCAACAATCAGATTATATTACAATTCAAACTGTCTCTACACTATTACAGGTTTCTAATAAAACAATTAGAAATGATCTAAATATTGTAGCAGAACTTTTAGCTGAACATAATCTTTCCCTTTGCAGGAAAACAGGAGTTGGCATATGTATTACCGGCCCGGAAGAAGATAAGCTTATTTTTTTGAGTTCAATCAGTATGCATACTAGTCAGTTAATAAGCTATTCACCGAAAGCGAGAAAAAACTATATTGGTCTTCGCCTGATAACCTGTGCCGAAAATTGCAGAATATACGAACTCTCATCTGAACTCTTTGTGAGCCGCGCTACGATCCATAAAGATATATCTGCACTTTCCGCACAATTTGCTGCCTATCATGTGGAAATTATCCGCAAAAATAATCATGGAATCAGCCTGATTGGAAAGGAACGACATCTCAGAGATTTGATGTACGATCTCATGCAAGAAGATGCCGGTTATTCTGAATTTGTTAAAATTATTCAAAATCCGGATTACAAATGTACGAATAATTTTATTTTTAAATCCTTAGATTATACCGACAAAAATATTCATGAACTCGTGCACCTTATCATCCACTCAGGCAATCCATATATTAATAGTTTGCCATTTAATTCGCTTTCTTCTGTTTTACTTAGAATCTTTATCAGCATAGTTCGTATAACAGAGGACCACCCTATTACTCTTTCTCCTGAATTTGTAGAAGAACTAAGAGGAAAAGCACTTTTTTCCGAAATATCACAATTAGCTACTATGTTGGAAAAGGAATTGCATTTAAAGTTTCCTGAAGAAGAGCTTCGGTATCTCCAAATTCATTTTCTTTCATTGAATAATCAAATAGGTATTACAGAAAATGATCAACATGATATTTGTCAGCTTGTAGATGCGCTGTTGGAAAATTGGGAGCATACTTTGCATCTTCCTTTTACAGAGGATTTAGATCTGCGAGAATCACTGATTGCACACCTTGGACCTACAATCACACGATTTCAGCACGGTATATCCATTAAAAATCCTATGTTAGAAGAAATCAATACTTATTATCCTAATACGTTTTTAATAGTAAAAAATAGTCTTCGTATTTTAGAAAAACAATATTCATGCAATCTTAGCGATGATGAGATTGCATATATTGCCATTCATTTAGCTGCTGCCCTTGAACGCAATAAACGTCCTCTCAAAACAATTTTAGTATGTCATGGCGGTATCGGTGCGATTAAGCTTCTTAAGCGGAAGCTTATCCCACAGATTCCGGAAATTGAAATTATAGCACAGGAAAGTTTTCTAACAATACAAAACACAGATTTAAGTCAGGCAGAATTAATTCTTTCAACTTTGGACTTAAATCTCAATATTTCTATTCCTATTTTAACAATTAATCCCCTTATGCATGACAAAGATATCGCTCGCTTAAAAGGTATTATCAAAAAATATTATAACGAAAAAAATAGCCCCGTTATCAATATAAATGTTTAAAAATTTCCACAATGATAGTGCCAAGTACACATCTATGGTAACTTGCACTACTTTCAGTTTATCGACTATAATTAATATAGAACAAAAAAGGAGGAATACTTATATGAAACACATTAAAATCGCAGCTGGGTTAGCCCATGTTAATTATGGTAATATTGCAGGTATTGTGAAAGAAATCAGTGATGCCGGTGTTGATTATATCCATTCTGATGCTGCAGATATGCACGACTTACAAAACATGAAACTTATGGGAGGTCATCAGATTATTGCCGGAATCCGCCCTGTAACAGACAAACCGATCGAATGTCACATCTATACTGTTACAATGGACAGAATGTTTATCGAACAAATTGCCGAAGCAGGTGCAGATATGCTGATCATCCCTGCTGAACATTTCCTTGGCGCACAGCTTGCTTACATTATCAATTGGTGCCGTGAAATGGGCTTAAAAATCGGATTAACTTTAGGATGCTATACACCGCTCAGTTTTGTTGAAGAGTCCATTTATGACATTGACCGCCTACATATTGTCACACATGGCGTTGATGAGACTGATGGAAAAGATAACTGGGGTTGGAGAAGAAGCGCTGTAGATCTTGTTCAGCGTGCAAGAAAAATGATCGACGAAAAAAATCCAAAATGTGAACTTGCTATTGACGGAGGTCTTCGCAATGATAACATGGAAAAATTAATCGAATGTAATCCGGATGTTATCGTTCTTTCTTCTGCACTATTCAAAGATCCTGATGGCATTGTCGGCGGATATACAAAATGCAGAAAAGCCATTGATGATGCAGTTGTAAAATTTGGTTTAGAATAAACTTATGAAAAGTACAATTAAAGATTACTCTTTTATCACTATTTCCTCTTTGTTGACCGCGATTGCGGTCAACTGCTTTTTTCAATGTACCGGACTTGCTCCCGGAGGAATTACCGGTTTATCCATTATTTTCTCATTGGTAACGAGAATACCAGTCTCGTATATGACTTTGTGTATTTCTATTCCATTGCTTGTATTAGCAACAATACTATTAGGAAAAAGCTTTGGAATTAAAACATTATATATAACATTTATGACTCCGGTCTGTATGGAAATAGTTCCTGTAATAGACTTATTTCAATTGTTGCCGGGTATCCCGCAGCTCTTGATCCAGATCATTGCCGCAATCATCGGAGGAGTATTAGTCGGAACGGCAATTGGACTTGCCTTGAATCATGACTGTGCTACAGGCGGTACTGATGTGATTGCACTTTTAATCCAACATTTCTTCAAATTTTTTAAACTCTCTGTGATTCTATTTGTTTTAGACGGAAGTGTTGTGATTGCTTCCGGATTCATTTCCGGGGATTTTATGATTGCAATATTAAGTTTATTTTCACTTTTTGTAATTATCAATACTATCAAATACATAACATCAAAAAAGACAGCTTAGCATCAAAAAAGACAAGTAAGATGAAGGCAATGTCATTAAGTTAAGGCATTGAAAGGGAATGGCTCTTTAGAGAAGATTATGT
>URRQ01000056.1 GCA_900550235.1 uncultured Lachnospiraceae bacterium | reverse complement strand
GCATCCTTTTGAACGACTGAACGATCATGAGTATTTAAGAAGTATTGGAGCGGCGGCTGTTTCCGAAGAAGATGGGAAATTGCATCCAACAGCAGCGGGTATGCTTATGTTTGGAAATGAATACGATATTGTTCGGCATTTTCCTGAGTATTTTTTAGATTATAGAGAAGAAATGGATTCTGCAATTCGGTGGACTGATAGGCTACAATCTAGCTCGGGCGAATGGTCTGGCAATGTTTGTGACTTTTATTTCAGAGTTTATAATAAGATAATCAAGGATGTTAAAGTGCCATTTAAAATGGTTGGAGGAGAACGTGTAGATGATACACCAGTTCATAAAGCACTACGCGAGGCTTTGGCAAATTGTTTGATTAATGCAGATTATCATGGGGTTCGGGGTGTGGTGATTAGAAAAGAGGCAGATAAAATTACTTTTGCGAATCCAGGTTATGTGCGAACAGGTAAAAAGCAAATGCGTTTGGGCGGAGAATCTGATCCCCGAAATAAATCGCTCATGAAAATGTTTAACTTGATTAATATAGGTGAACGTGCAGGAAGTGGCGTTCCTAATATTTTTAATGTATGGAATGACGAGGGATTTGTAGAGCCAGAGATTGAAGAAAGATTTGATCCAGACAGAACAATTTTGACGCTTTCTTTTGCAAAAAAAGCGACGAAAAAAAGCGACGAAAAAAAGCGACGGAAAAAGAGTGACGAAAAAGCGGCAAGAGCAGTATGAAAAAATCCTTACTTTTATGCAGCCTGATGTATGGTACAAAGCAAGCGATTTGATGAATGTGTTAGAGGTAAAAGAAACAAGGACAAAAGAATTGCTTCGGGCATTGATTGTTGCTGAAAAGCTTGTGGATGATGGGGCAACAAAAGGGAAACGATATAAGAAGGTCGATGAACTATAATTAAAAAGGCACAACGGAATCTGAGAAAGTTGTCTATAGTAATGTAGATATGTGTTGTGAATTAATTCGAGAGATGCAACAGGTGGACATCAATGTTGTGGCACAAGAAGAGGAGGAGAGATTCGCTGTTATTGATGAAGAATTGGTGTGGCATGGTGGCATGAACTTTCTGGGGAAAGAAGATGTGTGGGACAATCTGATGCGCATTAAAGACCATCAGGTAGCGGCGGAACTGTTGAAAATTGCATTTGGTATTACAGAAGTGAAAGGAAATGGAAGGAGAAAATGATGATTGCACCAAGGAAAGTGAGATTTGAAGCAAAGAAAAAAGAAAATGAAAATCTTGAATTTCGCACATTTTTAAAATGCCATGCGGATGAAAAAGAACTAGACGAACAGTTTAAAAGACTTCACGATGAATTGTTTTCAAATTATGATTGCAGTAGATGCAGAAATTGCTGCAAAATGTATCATGGAAGTATTCCGAGTGAAGATTTGGAAAGAGATGCGGAATTTTTGGATTTGACAAAAGAGCAGTTTGTTGAGAGATATCTGATTAAAAATGAAGTGGAAGATACATATGAGACGAAGAATAAGCCATGCGATTTTTTGCAATATGATGGGAACTGTAAATTAGGAGAATGCAGACCGGAGAGCTGTAAAAAATATCCTTATACGAATCAACCGGATAGATTGCAGAGTCTGTATAGTGTGCTGAATGTAGTGGAAGTCTGTCCGGTGGCGTTTGAGATATATGAGAGACTGAAAAAAGAATATGGGTTTCGGTTTAGATAGATAACAGGAGGATAAAAGAGATGACGCTTTCAGAGAAAGACGGAAAATTGTTTTATGAATTATGGTTTCCGCTGCTTGATTATGTGAACGAGAAATGTAAAGTTAATAAAAGGGTTAAGAACATAACAAATATTAAAAGTTTGAATCCGAAAGAGATAAAAGAAATTGCAAATGTATTGTGGGAGAACGTAACACTTATAGACCGATATTTAGAAGAGCGAGGGGAAAATATGGCGGAGGAACACAAGGCGATTATTGCTGGGTGGAAGCGGCGAGTTCAAGGAAATTTTATTATGGAACGGCATTTGAAAAAGGGGACTATTTTTATCTCGGAGGATGAAAAGGTATATCAGGTGAGAGGAATCATTTCCAGTTGGGAAGAAATGTTCTTTGGTGCTCCATTGCCGTTATTTATGAAAGCAACGTTTATACCATTTCGTGATGTAATCATCTCGGATGGATTAGTTATTCCATATAACATTGCTATTGGAACAAATATGAAAAAGCAGTTTCAGAATGTTTATATGAATGCCAAGAAAAACGGTGCGGTGATTAGGTCTTTATAAAAGGCAGGTAAAAATTCAGATTACACTATATTTTCAGTGGAGGACAGGCTAATAATCTGAAACGATTTCAAGGTTTTAAAAAGCTGATAGAGTTATTTATTGGGATTGGGTTAAAAGTAGTGGGACAAAGGTATGTGTTAGTGCATACAGGAGTGCGATAGGGGCATGGAAAGGGTATCAATTTGGATTCATATCATACAAATTCCTCGCATATGTTGTAAAAACGATGTTTATAGGGGAATATTGTGAAAGATTATATCGAGGAGAGGGCTGTAGAAATCGCATATTATATTATTGAAAATCAGGCAACGGTTCGACAGACGGCAAAACAGTTCGGAGTGTCAAAGAGTACGATACATAAAGATGTAACAGAACGCTTAGAACAGATTAACCCAACTCTTGCCACTCAAGCAAGAAAAGTGCTTGATATGAATAAAGCAGAACGCCATATCAGAGGAGGAATGGCGACTCGTGAGAAATATCTCCATCAGCAAGAAACAGAAATGTAAGAATGAAGAATAAACGCTGGAAGTCCAGCGTTTTTCTATTGGTATTTTTTATAAAAAAGAGACACTAAACATTGTTTAGTAAATATGTTATATTGTTTATAACGTCGGAAAACAGTTTCGTTGGAAGAATGGATTGTGACATCAAAGAAAGAGTGGTAAGATTCAGTCAACAAGATGTTTGAAGAAATTTTGTGGGCTGAAAGAAAGGAGAGACGCATGAATATACGCGATATTGCCAAACTTGCCGGAGTATCTGTTTCTACTGTATCGAAGGTAATGAATGGCAAGGATAAGGATATCAGTGAAGAGACAAAGCAAAAAGTTCTTCAAATCATAGACAGGGAGAATTATGTTCCCTATTTTCGCTTTCTTGAAAAAGAAGGAATTAAAAATCGATTCATAGGTTTGGTAATACAGAGGAAAAATCGAGAACGAGATAATATTGTACTTACAGCAGAGAAAGTTGCTAGAGAAAACGGGTATGGAATAGTTGTAAATTATGCAAATTCTGAAGATGAAGTAGAGTTGCTTGCGAAAGAACTGTTGCAGAAGAGAGTTTCAGGGCTTTTGTTGGATTCCTCAAAACACATTACAATCGGAAAGAGTGATAGGCAGATTGTATATATTAATGAGACGAAGGAGTTTGATGAGCAGGAGAAAATGGTTCTATATTATCGACTGTCTGAAGCTTCCAAGATGGCAGCGAATCAGCTTATAAGGGTAGGTCATCAAGAAATAGGCTGTATCTTTCTGGAAGGAGATGCAAGCATAGTCCATGGATATACAAATGCATTACGAAATGCCGGGATCAAAGAAAAGCCGATATGGATATATGAAGGAAGGTCACTGGAGGAAATCATACAATATGGCGTTTCACAAGTGTTGAGTGGAAATGTCACCGGAGTGGTATGCGGTAGTCCGGAGATAGCTTGCTGTGTATATCAGGTAATGGAGCGAAGCAGAACAAAAGTCCCAGAGGATCTTTCTATTATATCGATTGGAAATCATTCTATTCTTTCATTTTTAGGTTGTGGAATTACAGCGATTTGTTTGCCGAGTGAGATGATGGCAGAAACAGCTATAGACTATCTTTTAGAAATGATTAGGGAAGAGAAAATGATAGAAATAGTAAAGTGTTTACAGCCTACAGTTCAAATGCGGGGGAGCGTTGCAGAACCTCTGCAAGGGAAAAAAGGAAAAGCTATTTTGGTCGTTGGCAGTATGAATATGGATGTGACGATAGAGGGGAAAAAGATTCCGGTTGCAGGTGAAACTCAAAATGCCAGGAAAATATCGGTTCATTCTGGAGGAAAAGGAGCGAACCAAGCAGTTGGAGTTGGAAAACTGGGTGGCCAAGCTTATATGATAGGTTGTCTGGGAAAAGATATGGATGGAAAGCAGATTTATTCGGACTTGATGGAGAATCGTGTACATATGGATGGGGTGCTGTTTGATACAACTCTTCCAAGTGGAAAAGCCTATATTAATGTAGATGAACATGGGGAAAGCTCGATTGTCGTTTATCAAGGAGCAAATCAAAATTTAAATGCGAATCAAATAAAACGTTGCAGTTATCTGTTTGAAAGAGCTGACTACTGTCTACTTTCCTTGGAAATACCAGAAGAAGTAGTAGAATATACGCTGAAAATGTGCAAACGTCATCATGTGGAAGTAATTTTGAAACCTTCGTTAACAGAAGCATTAACAGAAGAAATGTTATCAGCAATTTCATATTTTGTACCAAATGAAAAAGAACTTCATGCGATTGTTCCGGGGGAAAAGTGTTTGGAAGAGAAAGCAGAAATTCTTTTGGAACGAGGAATACAGAATGTGATCATCACATTGGGGAAAAGAGGGTGCTATCTAAAAAATCATCAGCATGCCGTATATTTTCAAGGAACAGGTTTTGAAGCTGTTGACACAACTGGAGGAGCAGACTCTTTTATTAGTGCTATGGCTGTATATTTGAGTGAAGGAAAAGATTTACTTCATGCAATTGAATTTGCAATTTATGCATCAGGGCTTAGTGTGACGAGATATGGGGTACAACCTGCATTGCCGGATCGAAAAACGGTTGATATTTATGAAGAAGAAATATATTTAAAATGTGAAGAAAAAAGAAGGGAGAATATAAAACAATGAAAAAAATTGCAGTAGTAGGAAGTTTGAATATGGATATTGTCATTGAAACTCCGCATATGCCAAAGGGAGGAGAAACTATTTCGGGAAGAAACGTTACGCTTATACCAGGAGGAAAGGGTGCAAATCAAGCGTATGCAGTAGGGAAACTAGGCGGAGACATTACTATGATTGGCGCGGTTGGACGGGATTCATCTGGAGACGCACTACTTGAAAATCTAAAAAGTGTCAATGTAAATGTTTCTGGGATTCAGAGAATGGAAGAAGGAGTAACAGGACAGGCATATATTACAGTAGACGATCATGGAGAGAATTCAATTATTCTGATTGCTGGAACGAATGGACTTGTTACAAAGGAGTTAATTGATGATCATATGGACATTCTTAGAGAATGTGATATTGTGATCATGCAGCTAGAGATTCCTTTGGATGTAGTGGAATATGTAAAAGAGTTTGCGGTAGAAGAAGGAAAAACTGTAATCGTTGATCCGGCGCCAGCGATTTCAAATATTCCAGACCATTTTTGGAAAGGAATTGATTACATTAAGCCGAATGAGACAGAACTTGTAATTCTAACAGGACTAAAAATGGAAACGAGAGAAGAACTTGTACAAGGTGCAAGGATGATGATTGGAAAAGGGGTAAAAAATGTCATTGTAACATTGGGCGGTGATGGATGTTTATTTGTTACAAATGAAACAGAGGAGTTTTTTCCATCTCATAAAGTAAAAGCAGTAGATACAACTGCGGCAGGAGATAGTTTTACAGCAGCATTCGCATTGGCACTTAGTCAAGGAAAAGAATATAAAGAAGCAATTGAGTTAGGACAAAAAGTATCTTCTATTGTAGTGACGAGAAAAGGTGCGCAGACATCAATTCCAACAATGGGAGAAGTTAATCAGTAGTATAAAATGGAAGTGCAGCAATGAACAAGAGGCACTTCCATTTCCTTTTTAAAGGAAGTATAATTTAACTAGATAGAAGGAAGTGGGACTAGTTAAAAAGGAGGCAGCAGTATGAGCGAAACAAGAAATATTTTTTACCCGCAAACGGAAATTACAACTGTTTTAGTTCCGGTAACAAGAGGATGTTCATTTAATCAGTGCGCTTTTTGCTCGATGTATAAAGATGAGGAATACGAAGAAGTGCCGCTTCGGGAAATAGAATTTGAATTGATGAATGGGGATCTTTATACGGAACGAGTATTTTTAACAGGGGCAGATCCTCTTTCGGTTGGTTATGAAAAAATGATGAGGATTTTAAATTTGATTCAAAAATATTATCCATATTGTGGCTGTGTAGCTATGTATGCAGCAGTTCGTACGATCAAACAATATAGTATAGAAGAACTAAAAAAACTGCATGAAGCAGGTCTTCGTTTGTTATATGTAGGATTCGAGTCGGGAAGTGATGAAGTTTTAAAAATGATTCACAAAGGACATACAGTAAAAACAGCGATTGAAGTAGGAAAAAAACTGAATAAGGCAAAATTGCCGTTTCATGCAATTGTAATGTATGGAATTGCGGGAGAAGGAAAGTCAGAAGAAAATGCAAAAAAGACAGCGGAGATGTTGAATCAGTTTGAAGCACGTAAGATCATTACTATGAATCTAACAGTATTTGCGAGTACGGAACTTGCAAAAATGGAACAAGAAGGAATGTTTGTGCAAGCCGGTGTAAAAGAAAAATTATCCGAAGTGAGAATCCTTTTAGAGAATCTCGATGTGAAAAAAAGAACAGAATTTGATACGACACATGCAACCAATATTATAAAATTATTGGGAACCCTTCCAGATGAAAAAGAAATACTGTTAGAGAAAATCAGATAAATTCACAATAGCTCTTTTGTGTATAAATTGAAATACATGAACGAAAATATTGTAAGTTTTTCGCCGTGGTTTTATAATAAATTGCATGAAGGAGTGAGAAAATGAACGTAAAACAAGAGAAAAGTCACTATTTATTTGATAATAAAGCATTGATGGCATTGATTTTGCCGTTGATCATCGAACAATTTTTGGCAGTGCTTGTCGGAATGGCGGATTCAATCATGATAGCGAGT
Source organism: uncultured Lachnospiraceae bacterium (assembly GCA_900550235.1). Lineage (GTDB taxonomy): Bacteria > Bacillota > Clostridia > Lachnospirales > Lachnospiraceae > Faecalimonas. The sequence continues at coordinate 3,645 of URRQ01000056.1, read as the reverse complement.
GTCGGAGAAGCAGCGGTATCCGGGGTATCTTTGGTGGATCAGGTTATGCTTCTTATAATTAACTTATTTGGTGCACTTGCAACCGGAGGAGCAGTTGTTGCCGGTCAATATTTAGGCCGAAAGAATCTGGAGGAAGCAGATAAAGCAGCAAATCAGTTGATATGGTTTGTTACGATTCTTGCAGTAGGTGTAATGGGACTTGTTTATTTAGGGAAAAATATGATTTTGCAAGGAGTGTTTGGTCAGATTGAACCCGACGTAATGGAGTATGCCAATACGTACCTTCTGATCGTAACAGCATCTGTGCCATTTATCGCACTTTACAATGGTGGAGCGGCGATTTTTCGGACAATGGGAAACTCTAAAATTACAATGACTGTTTCACTGATCATGAATGCAATCAATGTGGTCGGAAATGCAATTTTAATTTACGGATTTCATTGCGGAGTAGAAGGCGTTGCGATTCCTACGCTTGTTTCACGCATGACGGCGGCAATTTTAATTACTGTATTATTGTTGAATGAAAAGCAGGTTCTTCATTTACAAAAAACACTTCGATACCGACCGGAGAAAGAGACTATAAAAAAAATCCTGAAAATTGGAATTCCAAATGGATTAGAAAACAGCATGTTTCAACTTGGAAAAGTTCTTGTTTTAAGTCTAGTATCCACATTTGGAACATATGCGATTGCGGCAAATGCTGTTTGTAATGTGTTGGCATCATTTCAAATCTTGCCGGGAATGGCGCTTTCCTTGGCTGTTACAACCGTGATTTCACGCTGCGTAGGTGCAAAGGATTATGAACAAGTTTCGTATTATACAAAAAAATTGCTTGCCATTTCGTACATCAGTATGTTTGTAACAACAATAGTGATTTGTGTGGCATTGCCATTTATTATGGATGTGTACAATTTATCTCCGGAAACAGCTAAGGTTGCGGAAGAAATCATGATTTTCCATAGTGTGAGTTGTGTATTGATTTGGACACCTGCATTCACGTTGCCATCCACACTGCGTGCGGCGGGAGATGCTAAGACTTGTATGCTGATTTCCATTCCGTGTATGTGGATTTTCCGAATTGGATTCAGTTATATTTTAGGAAAATATTTTGGAATGGGAGTATTCGGCGTTTGGGTTGCAATGGTGATTGACTGGGTTGTACGTGTGATTTTCTTTGTGCTTCAGTACTGCAGAGGAAAATGGAAAACAATCCGAACTATATAAGAAGGAATGAAAGAGGAAGAAAAATGAAACGACCGATAATCGGAATTATAGGAGATGTAGAATTTGTAAATGAACCGGAACTTCAAAACGGACAATATCGAACGTATTTGAATCAAGCCTATGTTGAATCTGTTAAAAAAGGAGGCGGGATTCCACTTATATTTCCGCCGGTATTGGAATATGACGAAAAAATGCTAGAACAATTTCTGGAATTGACAGATGGTTTGCTGCTTCCGGGAGGAGATGATGTGGCGCCTTATTTTTATGGGGAAGAATCACATCCCAACATGGGATATTTCCTCGGGTGGACAGATAAGATTCATATCGAAGCTGCCAGAATTGCTGAAAAGTTAGGAAAACCAATTTTTGGAATCTGCAGAGGAATGCAGGTGATGAATATTGCGTTTGGGGGAACATTATATCAAGATCTTCCATCGGAAAAAGAGGGAATTATTCAACATGCGCAACGAGCCCCTCGTTCAGAAGGAACGCACTTGGTTGAAATCGAAGAAGATTCATTTTTGAGAAGATGTTTAAATGAAAGAAAGATATATGTAAACTCCCATCATCACCAAGCAGTGAAAAAAGTTTCTGATAAATTTTGGATTACTGCGAAAACATCTGATGGAGTCATAGAAGCAATTGAGAATAAAGATGGAAACTGGATGTTTGGAGTACAATGGCATCCGGAAGCATTAACCGAGGCCGGAAGAAAAGATCAGGAACAGCTTTTTAGAAAATTTGTCGATATCTGCGAAAAAAATTCTTGTAAATAAAAAAACTTTATCATATAATAATACTTTAAAAAATGACGGTAGGGAGGAATCTTTTTGAATAATGAAACAGTAATCGTTCTTGACTTTGGAGGACAGTACAACCAGTTAATTGCAAGACGAGTGAGAGAATGCAACGTATATTGTGAGGTGCATCCATATACTCTAAGTCTTGAAAAGATAAAAGAAATGAATCCGAAAGGAATCATTTTCACCGGCGGACCGAATAGCGTGTATGACGAAACATCACCACGTTATGAGAGAGCGATTCTTGAACTTGGAATCCCAGTGCTTGGAATCTGCTATGGTTCTCAGCTTATGGCATATTTATTAGGTGGAGAAGTGGCAACAGCACCTGTTAGTGAGTACGGTAAAACAGAAATTATGGTTGACCCTTCTTCAAAATTATTTGAAAATGTAGCGGAATCTACGATTTGTTGGATGAGCCATACAGATTATATTGCAAAGGCACCGGAAGGATTTAAAATCACAGCAACAACACCGGTTTGCCCTGTGGCAGCGATGGAAGATGAGAGGAATAAATTATATGCTGTTCAATTCCATCCGGAAGTATTGCATACACAAGAAGGAACAAAAATGTTGCACAATTTCTTATATAATGTGTGTGAATGCTCAGGAGATTGGAAAATGGATTCTTTCGTAGAAAAATCCATCGAAGCAATTCGTGAGAAAGTAGGAGACGGAAAAGTACTTTGCGCCCTTTCCGGTGGAGTAGATTCATCTGTAGCGGCAGTACTTTTGTCAAAAGCAGTTGGAAAACAACTTACTTGCGTATTTGTTGACCATGGTCTTCTTCGTAAAAATGAAGGGGATGAAGTAGAAGCAGTTTTTGGTCCAAATGGAAACTATGACTTAAACTTTATCCGTGTCAATGCACAGGAAAGATTTTATGAAAAGTTAGCTGGAAAAGAAGAACCGGAAGAGAAACGTAAAATTATCGGTGAAGAATTTATCCGTGTATTTGAAGAAGAAGCGAAAAAAATCGGAGCAGTTGATTTCCTTGTGCAAGGAACAATCTACCCAGATGTTATCGAAAGCGGTCTCGGAAAATCAGCAGTAATTAAGAGTCATCATAATGTAGGTGGGCTTCCTGATTATGTAGATTTTAAGGAGATCATTGAACCACTTCGCGATCTGTTTAAAGATGAAGTAAGAAAAGCAGGACTAGAACTTGGTATTCCGGAACATCTTGTATTTAGACAACCATTCCCAGGACCGGGACTTGCAGTTCGTATCGTAGGTGAGGTTACGGCTGAGAAAGTAAAAATTGTGCAGGATGCAGATGCGATTTATCGTGAAGAGATTGAAAAAGCAGGTATTTTCAAGAATATTGGACAGTATTTTGCAGCTTTGACAAATATGCGTTCAGTCGGTGTTATGGGAGACTTCAGAACTTATGATTATGCGGTGGCATTAAGAGCTGTTATGACAAGCGATTTTATGACGGCGGAAGCTGCTGAACTTCCATGGGAAGTGCTTGGAAAAGTAACGACCAGAATTGTAAATGAAGTAAAACATGTGAATCGAGTGCTGTATGATTGTACGGGAAAACCACCAGCAACGATTGAGTTTGAATAACGGACAGAAAACCTCGGATGCCCATTTTACAAGGGTTTCCGAGGTTTCT
>URRQ01000055.1 GCA_900550235.1 uncultured Lachnospiraceae bacterium | reverse complement strand
ATGAAAAAGAAAGCATGATGATTTGGCTGGATGATTTTAACTTTCCACAAGAAGAGATTGAGGGCATAAAAGAAGAAATAGAACTGTACTTTAAGGCCAGAAATATCAATTGCATATTTAAAACTGGCAAAAGAGTATAGGGTTGAAAAATAGTTATAAACTTTGATTGGGGAAAAAGAACTGCCTCTAAATTTGTTTGAAATCATTGATATGTATGACAAATTTCCGGTTGACAGAGTCAGCAAATTATTAAATGAAAAGTGTTAAGTGGAAGAAACACTAATGGAACAAAAATGCTGCACAGTGGATTGCCTGAGTAACAGTATGTTGGCTTTATAAGATAATATATAAAATAGAAAAAAGTCACTTCGCATCTGATTTTTCAGACGGAGTGATTTTTTTTCTTGAATTAGTACCCAAATAAAAAATTACCCTTGTATTATGTAGTGTAAAAAGAAAAAGAACCAGGGAGGCGGTTTTATGGGAGGAAAAAGTGAAGGAGAACAGACGCTGTCCGTATCCAGAAAAGAAGTAAAATATTTGCTTTCACTTCCAGACAGATTATATTTATTGGATGCCTTGGATCGGCTTTTAACGCCGGATGCGTATGGCGGTTACAATGGTTATACAGTAAGAAGTGTATATTTTGACAGCATGACCAATGAAGATTATGAAGATAAAAAAAATCATGCGGATGAGAAGAAAAGAATCCGTGTCAGAGTATATCACCCAGATGATAAAGTGGCAAAATTTGAATTAAAGCGGAAAAGTTTTGGGAGAGAACTAAAAGAAAGTATTGTGATTTCGCGCGAAGATGCAATACAGGTATTACATAGAAATTATGAGGTTTTGTTGAAGTACCATAACCCCATATCCCAATATGCGTATGACTTGATGACAACGCGGTTATACCGGCCGGTTTCTCTTATAGAGTATGACAGAAGAGCATATACGCATGAGAATTTCAATACCCGCGTTACAATGGATAATAACTTACGGTTTTGTGAATTTAACTATGATCTGTTTGCCAGGCATTTAAACTTTAAATCTGCGATGCCAAAGGAACAGACAATCCTGGAAATTAAATATGACAGGTTCCTTTTTAAACAGATTCAAGATGTGCTTTCCAAATGTGATTTGAGCAAAAAACCTCCGAGCAAATTTGGAACTTCACGTCAGATTTTAAAAGAATATTATACATAGGAAAGGATGAGGAAAATGAGTAATTGGATGAAAACTTTTATGGGAGGGCAGGTTGCCGCGCCTTATATTACAACCATGCAGAATTTATTAGGAAGTATTTTGTTTACCCTTGTAGTTGCAAGTTTTATGCTGGTGATTTACAGAGTGTGCCACGATACCTTAACGTATAATAAAAAGTTTAACATTACATTAATGATGCTGGCAGTGATTTCAACTGTTTTGCTGGCTCTGATTCAGAATAATCCCCTGTTATCTTTAGGGGTGCTGGGTTCCCTGTCTATTTGCAGAATCCGAACAAATACCAAAGATCCCAGGGACTTAGGATTTGTTTTCTGGGCATTGGCAATAGGAATTGCGTCTGCAGTAGGAGCGTTTACCGCAGGAATAGCCAGTTCGCTGATTATGGGAGTTGTACTGGTCGTATTCCATAAACTGGATAAAGGATGTGAACATCAGATGATGGTTGTCAGAGGAGAAAAAAAGCAACTGGAACTGGTACAGAATGTGTTGCATCAGGCAGGTGTTACCGTACAGAGTAAAAATGTTTTTACGGATACATTTGAACTGGTATATGAATTACAGCTTGAAAAGAACGAAGAGGAGAAGTTAGTCAGCCGGATCAGTAACATAGAAGGAATCCGTGGTGTGAATGTATTAGCGCCAAAGACAAAAGTGGCATGATATGGAGGAACAATATGAAACGGATAAAACTTTTTTTAATAATTAGCTGTTTAATATGTGGAATCTGTTTCAGCGGTTGTGGGAAAAAGGAAAAGGAAGAACCTGACGTAACAGGAAAAACTGCTGAGTTGATGTTTATAACCATAGGAAAAGGAGATGCGTTTTTATTAAAAACTCCGGAAGATACTTATTACATGTGTGATACAGGGAAAAAAGAAGATTATCAGCAGATTAAAAAAGTATTAGAGAAGAAACAGGTAACAGAGTTAAAAGGTATTTTTTTATCTCATGGACACAAGGATCATGCCGGAAATGTGAAAAATCTAATAAAAGACTACCCAATAGAAAAAATATATCTTTCCAAAAGGGATGATGCTTCATATGAAAAAGTAGATATGCAGGAATTAGCGGACTCTTATCAGGTCCCATTGGAATATCTGGAAGGTGGAGAAGTATTGGATTTGGAAGGCGTGACAGTTAATGTCTGGATACCGGAAAGATGTGATTACAGAAATGCAAATAATAATTCTATTGTTCTCCGTTTCCAATACGGAAAGAATTCTTTCCTTATGACAGGGGACATGGAATATGGAGAAGAAGCTGCTTATTTACAAAGTGGTGAAGTGCAGAAAACAGATATTTTAAAACTGGGACATCATGGAGAAAATGATGCAACATCGGTTGCATTTTTAGAAAAAGTCAGGCCAACGTATGGGCTCATTACGGGAAATGAAGAAGAAAATTCAGATTCGGTAAATCCGGAGATAGAAGCACGATTGGATGCCTTTGATGTGGAAAGCTTCTATTCAGAAGGAGACCAACTTGCGTGGAATTTTATTTTGAATGGGGAACAGATTCAGATTGAACAGTTAAAGGAGTAAGGGAAGGAGCAGGAATATGAATCAGCAGTTAGAAGAAACTATAAATTCTTTTATGAATGCAATACAAATAAAACCAAGTGGAATAATGATATGGATAAGTCTGGCAGTAGCTTTACTGTTTGCGGCAATTTTGTGGGTAACCTATCGTTTATCCAATACGAAACAGTCCTATCAGCCGAAATTTGCAGCAACTTTAGTGGCATTAGCAATTATTTCTACCATCCTGATGGATTTGATACAAACGAATATTGCGCTTTCTCTGGGAATGATTGGTTCGTTATCGATTGTAAGATTTCGTACAAATATTCGTGATCCGCGTGATATCGGGTTTATTTTCTGGTCTATGGCAATTGGCATTGCTTCTGCAACACAAAGTTACTTGATTGGATGTATTGGAAGTGTGGTTTTAGCTGGCGTAATGTTTATGACAAAAAATACCGGAACGGAAAACCAGCATTTGTTACTGGTTGTAAGAGGAAGTAATACAGACTTGGATCAAATCCAGAAGATTGTCGGTTATCATACAAACAGTAATCTGGTAAAGGCTAAAAATATTCTTGCCGATTCCTTTGAGCTGGTATATGAAGTAGAGATTCCGGAAACAAACAGCAATAAAGTTATTGAAACGATTTTTGAACTGGGTGGAATTGACAGTGTAAATTTGCTAGCACAAAATGCGTGATAAATAGAGTTTCCCCATGATATAATAGAATTCGGAATGAGGATATAGAAAGAAGGGGTAGCTATGGTTCCAGGTGAAAAGATAGCATTAGAAAATCTGGATCAGCTTATAAATCAGCATATGGCTTTTTTAATTCGGACAGTAAGCAATTTTACGGGAAAATATGTTTCGATTGAAAATGACGACGAATTCAGCATAGCATTAATCGCCTTTACTGAAGCGGTGAAAAAATATGATGAGGATAGAGGAAATTTTCTGGGATTTGCAAAATTAGTGATAGAAAGCCGTTTGAAGACTTATTTAGGGAAAAAAAGAAAGGAATCGTCTGAGGTCTCTCTGGAAGCAATGCAGGAAGAAGGAATAGATTTTGCAGAAGAAAAGGAAGAAAACAGTAGCCTTCATGAAGAAATTATTCAGTATCGGGAAGAATTGCTGCTGTTTGGATTAACGCTGGAAGTTCTTGCAGATCGGGCGCCCAAACATAGTGATACAAGAAAAAGAGCAGTAACAGTAGCGGAGATTGCCAGTAAAGACAAAGAAACAGTAGAAGAAACGTATTTAAAAAAGAAACTTCCAATCCGTAAAGTTGCCAGGCTTTCCAGGGTTACAGAGAAAATTGTAAAGGGGAGTAAGGAATTTATTTTGTCCGTATTGATTATATTTGTGAAACAATTTCCAGGATTAGTCTATTGGATTAAGGGAGAGAGGTGTCATCACCATGTATCATAAAGTAATTGTAATGGAAATAAAAGAAACGTATGCGCTTGTTATGGCAGAAGACGGTCAGATTCTTCGCATTGTATATAAAGACGGTATGAAGGTGGGGGATCGCATCTATATATTGGAAGAAGATATATTGAAAAAGGATTCTTTCAAGGAAGAAAACCATGCATCCATCATCCCGTTTGCAGAAAGGAAGAAGAGCGGAAATCAACATAAAACACTTTGGAAGAAGATGGTTGCAGTAGCAGCCGCATGTGCGCTTTTTGTTACATCTTTTGCAGTATTATCAAAGCCGGAAAAGGCTTACGCCATGGTATCTGTGGATGGAGAAAAAGCGGTTGAAGTAGTTTTGAATCAAAAAAACAGAGTGAAAGAAGCCGATTCAAAGAATGATTCTCTTACAAGAGAAGAAAAGAAAAAGATAAAAGGAGAAAAGGTAGAAACAATCAAGAACTATTTTTCACAGGATCTTTTGGATAAAGAAACCATTATTGTGGGATATGCTTTTTTGGAGGACGAATCTGAAGAGGAACGTGCAGCATTGCAGAGGCGTTTGGAAAAAACATTTGGTACGGAACATTTACTTTACCTTGCAGGGGATAAAGAAGATGTTGAAAATGCAAAGAAAGCAGGCAAAAGTTTGGGGATATATCTGGCAGAGCAGATATTAGCCGGCGAGAGTTTCCATAAAGTGGTAAATGAGACTACAGAAGAAGAGATTCTGGAATTGCTGGAAAAGAATCCGTCCTTTATGGAGGAGCCTATATTGAAAGAATCGATTCAAGAAAAATTATCTGAGTATGAAGATGCAGATGATTTTGAAAAAGAAGAGGAAGCGAATCATGATGAGAATGAAGATATTTTAGAACAGCAAAATGAGAAAAGGGAGGAACAGGAAGAACCTGATCAAACAGATGAAACCGATAAGTCTGGAGACTCAAAGGATGCGGATGAACCAGATGAAACAGATGAAACAGATGAACCAGAAAATCCAGATGACGAAAGGAAGGAGGAAGAATCAGAATCAACAGACCAATCGAAAGAGACTGTAGATAACGACGAAGATGTTTTAGATAGTTCTATTGAACCAGAGGAAGAAGATTGACATGTGGCATTAGTATGACAATAAAAAGCGGGAGATATTGATCAAGAGTAACACATATCATAGAGCGATACGACATGCTTCGACATCATTCCGGCCAGAGCAGCCTTAGGTGTGCATCCCTGTAATGAGGCAGCAATTTTAAATGCACTCAGGCGATCAATGCGGTCTCCGGTGTATTCTTTTTTCTTGTGTACCAGTACATCGGCACATTTTCGATATTGTTGTTCAAGGACAACATTAAATTCATTTTGTGTCATATTGTAATTCCTCCTTCGTAAAATGATTTATAATTCGGGTTCCTGTGTCTTTTGTTTTTTGGGAACCTGGTTGTGGAGAATTGCTTCCACATTTTTGTCTACGGTTCTTAAATCTTGTGTCAGATCCTTTAGAGATCGGATGGATGATTTTTGCTGGTCGATCTGTTCCTGCAAGCTGGCTTTTTGTTCCTTCAATGTTTTGATAGGAAGCATCTTTCCATCTGGATAAAAAGATTTCAGCCAGTCACGGGCTTCTTCATATGCTTGAATTTCAGCGGTGTGTTCCTTTCGGAATCTGCCTTTGTTTTTCGCTTTTAAAAATTCGGTATAGATTGCTTTCTGTGCAAAATATTGTCCGGTGTAATGAATCTGCCGGTTGATGCTTTTCAAATCTGCATTCATTTCCATAAGCTGATCTGTTGCCTGATCTAACTGTTTTTGAGATTCGGAAAAGGCACTTTTTAATTCGGTTTGGGTATTGTATCCATGTTCTTGCACATAGATAATGGTATTTGCCATTTCCTGAAGATTGGATATTTTTACCCGATGAGCATATCCGGGACTTTGCATTGCTTTCACATTTTTCTGAAGATCTACTACCAACCGTAAATGCGATCTGACATAAAGAATGGTTATCGGATCTTTTCGTAAGAAGAGCTGTTCTAAATGTTCTTTGCCGTATTGAGTTCCCAAAGCCTTCTCTGTAATCCGTTTGTCCCGATCCGGATGGAGATAACGATATCTTCCCCTCTCTTCAATAACGGAAATCTGATATTTTTCAAAAAGCAGAGATTGGAATTCCTGAAAGTTTTTGGAATGCGAGCTGCATTCTTCAATGGCATTTCTGAGTTCCTGCTTCTGTGTTTGAAATGTTGTGGCTGTTGGTTTCAATCCATCGGCAATGATTTTTTTATTTGTCTCTTCTAATTTTTTCTGTCCGGATTTTTGAGCCATATATTCTGCTTGTGGCACTTTAGTTTCAGCCGGAGAGAGAAGATCGATTTGATGAAGTCCCTCTTGGATGCACATATCCATAATTTCCTTTTTGAAATAATCCAGAAATTTATTTGTGGATCGGTGCTTGTATCCGGCTTCATGATCGTGAGGCTGCGTCATATAAGATTCTCTTTTTACTGTGTTTTTACGAACACTATTGATAACAATGTGCGTATGGATATTGCCGGATCCATTGTGACCATCGGTATGTGTCACGATAAGAGCCTGATATCCTGGAAAAATTTTCTTTGCAAGTTCTAAAGATAGAGCCTGTGCTTTTTTTCCCGTCAGATCACATTCAATAGCATCGGCAGGATCATAACTGATGATATAGTGATGACTTTTGATTTCGGATTTGCTTCGGTTCTTTTTAAAATGTTCATTACATTCATAGCATTCAACATCAAAAGTATCGGGATTACAGTTGAGACCATCCATGTATAATTCATCGCTTCGCAGTGGTCGATTAAATTCATCAAGAATCATTTTTCCGGTTGATTCATCATGTTGAAAGATGAGATAATCCAGAGCATCTGAATAGTTTGCATTTCGACTTTTAATATGTTTCACTATTGCCATGATAATCACCTATTACTTTTAGCAGTTCTTTTTTTAATCTATAGAGATCGTAAAGGCATTGCTGGATTTCATTTGCTACAGATTTAGAGTACGCTCCTCCAGTGTTAAAATACTTTGCAATCTGATTAAGATTAGAGCCGATTTTTCCATACTCTGCTAAGAGCATTTTTACTGTTTTGCTTTCAATGACAACCTCATAGTGTATGGCCATTTTGTGATCTAAAATCAGGTTTCTCAGATAATCAGAACGTGATAATTTTGCCTGAGAAGCGGCATGATTGACTAACTCTAATTCAATGTCACTTAATCTTAAACAGATGATATTAGAGTGTTTCATTTCCTTTCTTTTTTTCTTTGGTGCCATGTTCCTCCTCCCTTAATTGAGCGCTTCCAACTTCATGGCACTCCACTAGAAATATCAGCTGTCCCTTCTGATACTTCTAGTGTTGCGCACACATTTTATGTGGAAGCCAATCTGACATTTTGCAAATGTCAGTATCGAGGGTATGGGGAGCGAAATCCACATCAAGATAAAACTCAAAGTAATAGGAAAGCCAAAATGGCGATACCGTATTACTGAGTGGATCTTGCTCTTGAAAGATTAACCCTCTCATATAACGAAATGCTCAGAGGGAAAAATACAGGGCGAGATAGAAAAAAAGTTAAAAAATTGATATACTACTATTTAGAATTAATCAAAAAAAGAGTTACTAACGGGCAAATAGCGTTTTTTGTTTTGTATGGTAAGTGTATTTAATAAGGGGGATAAAATGTTTGAAAATCAAATTGCAACACTAACAACGATTTTAAAGGATAAAGATATTCATAATTATATGGGGGATACATTTTGGAATATTATTAAAGCTGTCTCGCTAGGTGATATAGGTGCATTGCTCGATTCCAGCATAGATATAAAAAATATGCTTTTCCATGCACCATCAGTTTTGTTTTGGGACAAAATGCAGAGATATATGTTCGGTACATTTAGGAATTATGCTGAACAAGTAAAGATGGCGGGAAAATTTAATGAGGAAAATATGGATTATGAAAAATTTGTAAAAAGGCAGATTCATCTTATCAATGAAATTAATGATGATAAAAAAGTTGATTATTTTGCTCAACTTACTAGGTGCTATCTCTTAACTGAAATGGAAAATGCTTTGTATTATAAACTTGCAAGATTTTTAATTATGTGTACACCTGAAGAACTAGATTATATCGCTTCTTTTGATTATGAGGAAACAACGAATCTAACTGCTATGGTTTCGTCGTTGTATCAATATGGTTTGTTTGAACAACAGGAACGGAAAAATGGTGGTGTAGATTATGTACTTTCTGGATTTGCAAAAGCATTGAAAAATAATAGTTTAAATTTTAATGAAGGAATTAGTGGAAGAGATCGGATAGTCTCTTATTCTCAAATATCTCCTCTTAGCATCTCAGAGCCAATGACATGGGAAGATCTTGACGATGTGTTTAGTGAGAATGAAATTGTAATTGATGGAAACGGATCACGGAAATAAGATGATGATAAAAGATTTTGTGGAGAAGAACGCACAAAAAATAAATTAGAATACATATTATTTCTAACTGTACAATATAAAAGTGGAATTTGAATATATGGATACAAATTGAAAATGACAGAATTTGAAACTTGAGGAGAGATATTTTATGAAAACAGAAAGAACAGATGAGTTGTACAAGTTTTTACTTACCAAAGGATATCCGAAAGAACTTTGTTCAGAAATAGCTTACAATATTTTGAATACTGATTATACGGCGACTAGAATGTTAGGATACTTGTATCGTTACACGGAACCTAGAATAGAAGATGTAATAGATGAAATGATAGCAATTTTAAGTGACCGGGAAGAATTCATAAAGAAAAAAGAAATGGAACAGGCACGGGCTGTTATAAACGAGATTTATAGAAATGGGTTGTGATATAAAATATGAAAATAAAATAATTCAATATGAATATTAGTAATTTGTAACGATAGTTGTCGAAGAAAAGCCTTCGGCAACTATTTTTTTAACTTTTTTTCATAATCACCCTGTAAAATCCATTGATTTCCTTTCGTTATATGAGAAGACAAATTTGTTTTCTTTCTTATTTATAAATGGAAAGGAGTTTTGTGAAATGGGTTTTGCAAGAAAAGATGTGGAAGCTACTAAGAAAATGGAAAAGAAGTTCGTGAGATATCCAGAAGGTGCGGAGAAATATAGTTTGGGATTAACAAAATTTCAGGCATTAGCAAAAGAGGCGAAAGCAGTCTATAAAATTGATAAAGTAGCTTTAGTTAATTGTGAGATATTTGAAAAATATTTGGAAACATTCCGAGAGTATTAAAATTTTAAGAGAGAAAATAAGAGAGAAGAACTTCTATAATTTTCTGCATTTTTAATTGACTTTATGTCATACGGAAAGTATAATGTTGGTATAGGAGGTATAAGAGCTGAAATGAAAAAGATGGGAAGACCAAAATCAGACAATGCAAAGAAGAAAGTATTAAGCATTCGTGTTCCTGATCAACTATATTCCCAGATGCTTGCATACGCCGAACAACATAAAATGAATACAACGGACATTGTCCTAAAAGGGGTAGAGATGCTTTTATCCGAGCAGGAAAAATAGTGAGTGCTTCTCTCTTAAGAGGAGGAAACTATTATGGCGAAAGTCAGAAAAGATTTGCGAGGAAGATCTTTACGCAAAGGAGAAGTACAAAGATCATCAGATAAAAGATACATGTACACCTATACAGATCCGATGGGAAGACGTAAATTTATATATGCTAACGATTTGGCAGAACTAAGAGAGAAAGAAGCTAAACTGATGAAGGATCAGTTGGACGGATTGGATCTCTATGTTGCTGGCAAGGCAAGTGTGAATGATACGTTTGATCGGTATATGTCCACGAAGTATAATTTGCGTGAATCTACAAAAAGTTCATATTTATATACGTACGATCATTATGTACGTGATACCTTTGGGAAAAAACGGATTGCAGATATAAAGTATTCTGATGTGTTGCAGTTTTATTATTATCTTCTTAATGAAGTAAAAATTGCATTAGGGACTTTAGATACTGTTCACTGCTTGCTCCATCCAACATTTCAGTTGGCAGTACGGGATGAGATTATACGAAATAATCCTACTGATGGAGTAATGAAAGAAATCAGCAGAGAATCCAGTAAGAACAGAGGAATTAGACATGCATTGACAGTAGAGCAGCAAAGAGCATTTATGGAATATATTGCGAACCATCCGATATATTATCATTGGTGGCCTATGTTTACGGTGTTGCTTGGAACAGGGTGTAGAATTGGTGAGGCATTAGGGCTTCGATGGCAAGACCTGGATTATGACAAAAGAACAATCAATATAAATCACAGTTTGAGTTATTATCAAAAACCAGAGAGCAACAAAAGTGTATTGAGAATATCTAAACCCAAAACGGAAGCGGGAATTCGTACAATTCCAATGTTGGATATTGTGAAAGATGCTTTTGAAATGCTTTATGAAGAACAACTGGAAAATGGCTTTAATGAAACAGAAATTGATGGAATGTCAGGATTTATTTTTTGTAATCGTTTTG
>URRQ01000054.1 GCA_900550235.1 uncultured Lachnospiraceae bacterium | reverse complement strand
GTTAGAGCGCGCCCATGGCGCGCAAACATAAAAAAGAATGTGCACTGCACATTCTTTTTCTTCTATATACTCTAATACTCACCGACCCAACGTCCGGATTTGATCTCTATCGCTTCGCCTTTTTCCAAACTTTTTTTCACATCAATGATTCGCTGATTCGAACTGCCTCGATATACAAGGTTTAGATTTCTCTTCGCTTCTACATATCTGCCATCGATCAAAACATCGATATTTTGAAGCAATTCCTGCTGCGCCCTTGTTCCAGCATACAATTCTTCAAATGTATAACCGGAATAGCTTGCCACTTCATAATTCTGTTCTTTTAAAAGTTTCGCAAGCTTCGTAAATCCTTCTGCCTGTGCAAAAGGCTCTCCCCCGGAAAAAGTTACTCCTTTCGCCAATGGATTCGACTGAATGATTCGAAGAACGTCTTCCTCCTCCATTGGGGTGCCACCTTCAAAACTCCATGTCTCTGCATTGTGGCAGCCTTGGCAATGGTGTGGACATCCCTGGCAAAATACTGTCATCCGGATTCCAGGTCCATCTACAATACTGTCTCCAACCAGTCCTGCCAGATTAAGCATTGTGCCCTCCTAAACCATGTTTTACACGATCTCTTTCTTCTGCCTTTTTAGCATCGTTCCATTTATCCATTGTTCCTACAAGATAACCTGTAATACGGCGAATACGCTCAAACCCAACATCTTGTCCTAATTTTCCTCTTTGTTCCATTGTCTGTTCCTCCTTTTACTTACTCAATTCCATAAAACTGCGGCATGTTTGGATATAATTTTCGAAGTTCTGCCAATTTTTCATCACTGATCGGTTCACCTTCTCGACGTCCGCATCTTGGACAAACCTCATCAATTACACCTACATATCCGCAAGCCGGATCACGATCTACCGGATGGTTCACACTTCCATAACCGATTCCCGCATCATGCATACAACGAATCACACTCTCAAATGCTTCTACATTCTTCGCTGTATCTCCATCCAATTCTACATAACTGATATGTCCTGCATTTGTCAATGCATGATATGGAGCCTCTTTGTAGATCTTGTCATATGCCGAAATCTCATACCATACCGGAATATGGAAACTGTTTGTATAGTACTCTCTGTCTGTCACACCCGGAATAACTCCATAACGTTTTTTATCCATACGGATAAAGCGTCCGGAAAGTCCTTCAGCCGGCGTAGCAAGAAGTGTATAATTCATATTCCGTCTCTCTGATTCTGCATCTGTAAATGCACGCATATGGGAAACGATTTCAAGGCCTTTTTTCTGCATTTCCTCACTTTCCCCATGATGGTGTCCATAAAGAGCCGTCAACGTTTCTGCAAGACCTATAAAACCAATGGAAAGCGTTCCATGCTTTAACACTTCTCTTACTTCATCGTTTGGTCCAAGTTTTTCTGAATCCAGCCATACTCCCTGTCCCATTAAGAACGGATAATTGTAGACATGCTTTTTCGCCTGGATTTCAAATCGATCATACAACTGTTGTGCTACCAGTTCCAGCATCTTATCTAATTTTTCATAGAATACCTTTTCATCACCCTTACTCTCAATCGCAAGTCTTGGAAGATTGATAGAGGTAAATGACAGATTTCCTCTTGAATAAGAAATCTCTTTGTCCGGGTGACAATGATTTCCCATTACACGTGTACGACATCCCATAGTCGCAACTTCTGTCTCCGGATGTCCCGGCTTATAATACTGCAGATTAAACGGAGAATCCAGGAATACAAAGTTCGGGAACAATCTCTTCGCACTTACTTTGCAGCTTAAGCGGAACAAATCATAATTCGGATCTCCCTCGTTGTAGTTCACGCCTTCTTTTACTTTGAAAATGTGAATCGGGAATATACAAGTCTCCCCATTGCCAAGTCCGGCATCCGTTGCAAGGAGCACATTGCGAATGATCATGCGGCCCTCCGGCGATGTATCTGTTCCATAGTTAATGGAAGAAAACGGTGTCTGTGCACCGGCACGGCTGTGCATTGTATTTAAATTATGGACAAATCCTTCCATTGCCTGATATGTCTCATGCTCTGTCTGCTTTGTCGCACGTCTTCTTGTTGTGGAAACTACATGCTTTGCCGTATGATAATCCAAACCGCATCTTCCGATCAATTCTTCAATTACATAGCTATCAAATTTCTCTTCATTTCTTTCCAAACGCGGTTTGTCACCTGTTGCCTGTTTTGCTTTCTCAAGCACTTCTTGTATTACATCAGATTCATTTTCTGATTCCAATGCATCTTCCAAAGCTTCTGTGAGGCGGATTTTGTATAACTTTGCAAAAGTCTTTGCGACTCCTTCTGCAAGACCATAGTCAAAATTTGGGATACTCTGACCGCCATGCTGGTCATTCTGATTGGACTGAATCGCAATTGCTGCCAAAGCTGCATAACTTTGGATACTCTGCGGTTCTCGAATAACACCATGACCAGTAGAAAAACCGCCCTTAAATAATTTTATAATATCTATCTGTGTACATGTTGTCGTTAAGGAATAAAAATCAAAATCGTGAATGTGGATATCTCCTTCTTGATATGCTTTCGACTGCTCTTCTGTCAAGAGGTGTGCCGCATTATAATTCTTAGCTCCTGCCGCACCAATCTGAAGCATACTTCCCATAGAAGTATTCCCATCAATATTCGCATTATCTCTTTTCATATCGCTCATACGCGCATCTACATTCGTAATCTCATCGATCGTCTTCATCAAAGTCGTATTGGCCTCACGAATATTGGTTCTCTTTGCTCGATACAGAATAAACTTCTTCGCTGCATTTTCAAACCCATTTTTCATCAAGGCATGTTCAACCGTATCCTGTACCTGTTCAATCTGTGGCGGCATATCTTCCGGAAGTCTCTCGAGCTCGGTCTGCACATCATTGGCAACTCTTGCCGCATCCGTTGCATCGCCTTCCCCTGCTGCTTCCATTGCTTTCAAAATAGCCGCAGCTATCTTACTTTCATCATAAAGGACAATTCGTCCATCTCTTTTTTTAATACTTTTAATCATTCCTTCAACAAGTCCCTTCGTTTTTGTAGCATACTATATCTAGTGCTGTGATATCTATTATTACACTAGATATTCCTCAAGTCAAGAAAAAGATTGTACGAAAATACAATCTTTTTTCTCACATATTTTTATTAAAATTTACGATTTTTCATCTGAAGAATCTTCTTCACATGGCGTTTCCTCTGACGATACATCTGCTCTCAATTCTTCCTCTTCTTTTTCAAAGTTTTCCATCTCTTCGCGATATTCCTCTTCTTCTTCCAGTTGTGCCACCGCATCAAAAAGTGTCTGTTCCTCTAGATATTTTTTATATGCAATCATGCGTTCATCCAAATGATAGCACATGATATATTCATATACTTTCTTCGGAACTAAGTTTCTCCATTCCCTCCCGTTCAGAATACATTCGCGCACTTCAGAACTGGTTACTCCTCTTGTCTCTTCATTCTTTTCTATCAATACTTCTGTTTGAAATCCCATTTTCTCAAGCTCTGCTAAAAGTTTTTCATCATCTTCATCACACAAATTCAGATAAAACTCTGCACCCTGTGGCACATAATTCAAAATACGTTCCGGATGTTCAGATGGAAACGGCACGATTTCAAATTCATCTCTCCGTATTCCAAAATCAATCAAGGAATCATGGATCATTTCAAACCGCTCATAATATGTAAATGGATTTTGATCTTTTCTAAAAATTCTATCCGGCTCTTCTATTCCGATCAGCAACTTTCTGCAACGCATTTTTGCTGCTAAAACATACTCCAGATGTTTTAGATGAAATACTTGAAATCTCCCACGTACAACCCCTATGTCTGTCATTTTCTCTGCACCTCTTATTGCTTATATTATATACCATGCACATATTATACCACAAATGTCTTCTAATAGAAAAGATAGATACGAAATACTAGCATCCATCTTTTCTTTCTTTATCGGCATTATTCACTATCTTTTTATTTATTTTCTTAATTATTTCTGAATATTCCTTGTTTTATTGATTATTTTCAGTTTTAACATTATAATATATATAACTAAAATGGAATGTATTATTATCGTTAGGAAGGAGGGATGAGCTATGAAGAAAACTCATTTCATGAAAAAGTTTGCATACTTATTTACATTTATTTTTTTACTAAGCATGGTATTTCATATTCCTGTTCTTGCGGAGACATCTCTTGATCAAAAAACAACCTTAATTCTCTTAACCGATGCAACCGTAGATACAGAGTATGAATTCACCTTAAAACCTATGCTTACACCAGTAGAGGGTGGAAGTATCACATGGACAGAAGAGAAAGAACTTTCCTTAGAGCAATTAAAAGAGCAATTTCCGTTTGTATCAGAATTTGATGAAACTTTCTTCGGACTTCCGGAAGGCCTTCATCTGGATCCTACCGGTATTCTAAGTGGAAAACCAACCAACGCCGAAATGCGTTACTTCTTACTGACTGAAGATAATGGTTCCGAAAAAGTTTCTCATCTCATTCAGTTGACCATTTGTGCCAAAAGCGATGAGCCCGAACAATCGATCGAACCCGACAAACCGACTGAGCCAGAACAACCAATTGAACCGGACAAACCGACTGAGCCTGACAAACCGATCGAACCGGAACAACCAATCGAGCCGGACAAGCCGACTGAACCGGAGCAACCATCTGAGCCGGACAAGCCAGTTGAGCCGGAACAACCAGAAACTCCAGCGCAATTAGAAATTAAAACCACAATATTGGCAGATGCTGTTGCAACAGAAGCGTACTCAATGAAATTAGAAACTAACAGTACAGAAGAAGTTCTGTGGGAACTGAAAAAAGATCACGTCCTTCCTGAAGGATTACTTCTAAAAGGAAATCTGATTACGGGTACTCCTAAGACTGCCGGGAAATTCCAATTTACATTGATTGCAAAAACGCAAACATCTGAAGCAAGTAAAGACTTTACTCTTACAGTAAAGCCGGCCCCAAAATATACTGTAAACATCTCTTCTTCGAAGAATGGATCTGCATCCGCTAACTTCCAAGAAGCAGAAGCAGGCACAGAAATCAAGCTTTCTGCCAAAGCAAATAAAGGCTATCGCTTCAAAAACTGGAATGTTACAAAAGGAAAAGTCACCATCAAAAATAATTGTTTCATTATGCCAAAAGAAAATGTAACCATAGAAGCAGTATTTGAAAAGATACCTTTTAATGCCAAATTCACCAAAGGAGAAAAACAGGTATATAAAATCAACACCGATAAATCACTTGTATTTTCAACCACTGGTGAGCGTACAAAACTAAAATCCGTATATATTGATAAGAACTGGATTTCAGCAGAAAACTTTGATATTGCCTCTAAGGAGAATACCATCCTTACTTTACATGCCAAATATCTCGATACCCTCAAACCGGGTACGCATACACTTACATTAAAGTATGAAGACGGCTCTATTAGTACAACCTTTAAAGTAACCGAAGGTGGATCTCCACAAACCGGTGATTCTTCATCTGTTTCTCTTTGGTTAATTACTATGTCAGCTGCAATTCTTCTAATCATTGCAGCGCTCATTTACAAACGTCGATTTTTAAAATAGAGGAATTATCCAATCCGGGACTTCTGAACTTCAGGAGTCCCGGACTTTATGCAGTTATTTATTTTAATGGCAAACTGTCTCTCACACACAACGCCCCATACCCTACTTGTGGATTCGGATACTCTGTAAATCCCGGTAGCGGTCTTGCTCCTCTCCGCAAATATGCTTTTACTTTTTCCCCATATAAGTAGGAATCATTCCCCTTGACAATTCCCCATTCCATCAATAACGCAGCGCCTCCCGTCACAAATGGCGTAGCAAATGATGTCCCTGTAAAAGTGTCATATCCTCCATCTCTTGTCGGAGCAACTACACTCACACCAGGCGCCGCAAGATCCGGCTTACCGAGTGGTATTCCTTCTCTTCCACCCCTCCCCGAAAAATCTGCATATGCAAATCTCAAAGCATCATATGCGCTCACGCTTATAGCTCTTTCAGCAGTAGACGGAATCGTAAGAGTTCTTGTTGCGACCGGAAACAAAAATCGTGTCCCTTCATTCAATACATTTGCACTAGGAAGCCAAAGCGCATAATTCCCACTGATGATTTTTTTAGGGGTTAAAACGATCCTCCAAATCCCATTTGTAATATAGTCATTCTTTGGAAGGAATTCTATATAGATTTCTTGATTTATGCTAAATGGTGAAGGTTCTCCATAATATAAAAGAATCTCTGTCCCTCCTAATGTAAATCTTTGAACTCCCAACACCTCTTGGATCGGACCTATTCTCGTACCCGATGGGGAAATGATCGATATATCCATTACATCATGATAAGCTTTCCATACTTGAACGTTTAATGTTCTTTCTCCCTCCTGTACTGCTAATTCAATAACAGCCTCTTGTTGATTTTGAATCGTTCCCGAAGTATGTCCTCCACTTTGCCCTTCATTTCCACTCCCAATGCAAATTACATTTTTCCAATAGTTTGAAATATCATCTATGAACCGCTCTAAAAGACTTGTTCCATCATGAGAACCATAAGTATTTCCAAAACTCAAATTGATTGCTACCGGCATCCCCAACTGTTGTGCTTTTCGAATCACATAATCAATTCCCTGTATCAATTCTGTTGTTCTTGGAAATCCGTCCTTTCGTGGACTTCCTAGTTTTACAATCACCAAACTACTTTCCGGCGCTACTCCTGCCAATTGCTTTCCCACACTATTATGACCATTTCCTGCAGCAATCCCAGCTACTGCGGTTCCATGACCTGAAGAATCTATACTTGGCACTATTTGCATTTGTTCTTCTCTCGTTTCTTTTTTTAACGCTTCGTTGATCTGCTCTTCTGTAAACTCCGTTCCAATAAAATATCCTTCCGGTGCTGTTCCTTCCACACTTTGATCCCAAAGAGACAAAATTCTTGTAGTACCATCTTCTTTTCTAAAATCTTCATTCGCATATTCAATCCCAGAATCTATTACAGCTACAATGACACCTTTTCCAAATAAAAATGGACGGGTATTTTGTATTGCATCAATACAAGATACCCGTTTCCCATTCTCTAATTCAAAAAATAAACGCTTCGGCTTTTCAATATATTCAATCTGAGAAAATCCCGCTAGTTTTTCTATCAAAGATTCTCTTACCGTTATAATTGCAAATTCATTTCGCAGCCTTACAACTTTCGCCGGAAGTCCCTCTATTTGCTCCAAATCTCCAGAATATTTCACAATCAAATCCCACTCGCGCTCAATCGGATCATATCCTACGTCCAGTTCCAACGATTTTTCGCGCTCTTCTTCTGTCGCATCAAGCGCTAAATTTAACATATTTTCTATTTTTTGATTTTGCACAATTTACTCCTGATATGCTGCTAATTCTAAAGGTATAAAATATCCTTTTTCGTGTCTGCACACTGGACATACGGAAGGTGTTCTTTTGCCCTCATGAATATATCCGCAATTGGTACATACCCAGTTATTACTATCACACGCTTGATAATACTCTCCATTTTTTAGCATTTCAGCAATTTTTTCAAAACGTTTTCCATGTGTTTTTTCTATCTCTGCAATCTGGAAAAATGTAGATGCAACTTCTAAAAATCCTTCTCCTTTCGCAATTTCTCCAAAATTCTGATATACATTTTCATACTCTTCAAACTCATTGTGCTTTGCTGATTCTAAGAGTTGTTCAATACTCTCCCCTAAATCCACCGGAAAGCTTCCACAAATCTCAATATTTTCTCCCATCAACTCTTTTAAAAGATCATAGTAACGCTCCGCATGCGCCCTTTCTTGGTCAGCAGTATATTCAAAAATATCTGCAATGGAATATAATCCTTGTTTTCGCGCCTCTTCCGCTGCAAATGTATAGCGATTGCGCGCTTGACTCTCCCCAGCAAAAGCTTTCATAAGATTCTCTTTCGTTTTACTTTCTTTTAAATGAATAGCCATAACACACCCTCCTTTTTATAAAGTAGTATGATGTTATGGCTATAAAATATGCATGATTTAATTAAATCCTATAAATCTTCGTGCTACGACATAGACAAATGAAGAAATCTTACGTCCTGATTTTCCCGGAAGATTAATCGTTTGCCCTAAAATTCCATACCGTATCTTCCAGTAAACTCCGTACTGTCTTTTCTTCAAATATTTCCATAGTTCTTTCTTCTTCTCAAGATTTTCTTCTTTCTTGGAACGAATGCAGAGAATCGATGAAACAGTCATCATAATTGCAAGATAATTGATCATATAGTTACGCAACCTCTTATTTGGTATCTGCTTCATCTGATACATGTCAATCATTGTTTTTGTAACAAAAATCTGTTGATCCAATCTTCCAATCATTACCTTTTCATTGACTGACTGATCTTCTCGCCCAATGTAATATCGATAAAAGTTCACATCTAAATAATACATCTTTTTTACATAAGGCAATGGATAATACACGTAAATATTATCTACGTAAAAAGTATGCTTTGGCAATTCTAAC
Source organism: uncultured Lachnospiraceae bacterium (assembly GCA_900550235.1). Taxonomy (GTDB): domain Bacteria; phylum Bacillota; class Clostridia; order Lachnospirales; family Lachnospiraceae; genus Faecalimonas. The sequence continues at coordinate 2,669 of URRQ01000054.1, read as the reverse complement.
TGATTTAGTTTTAATAATTCTGTTCTATAAATTACCGAATGCATTAAAATGTACTGAGAGATTCCAAAATGACCAGCATCTTTCCAACTAAATATTTCATTTTGTGGAAGAACATCCCGATAATGAATGACCTTTTTATGTTTTACTCCTACTTTTTCATAGACATAATTGGATACAAGCATATCTACTTCCATATCATGTTCTTTCCAGCCATGCATCAACTCCAGAATCTTTTTCAAGGACTGTTCTTCTACCCAATCATCACTATCTACAACTTTAAAATATTTTCCAGAAGCATTTCGAAGTCCTGCATTAACAGCATCTCCATGCCCACCATTTTCCTTATCAATTACTTTTACAATCGTAGGATATTGAGATTCATATTCTTTTGCTATTTTCAATGTGTCGTCTTTAGAACCGTCATTAACAATCAAAATCTCAACATCTTCGCCACCGATTAATATGGAATCTATCGCGCGAGACATATATTCTGCTGAATTGTAACACGGTATTGCAAATGATATATACTTCATAATTAACCTCCATCAACGGATAGTATAAAACATTTTGCATGAATTTCCAACCATGTTATCTTAATTTTCTCTTATTTTCATATGAAGATTATTATAAAATCAATTCCATTGTTCATAATTTGTTCACTTTTCTTTCAAAAATCTTTCATTTGTTTTACATTGTTTCTTCACGAATCTACACTATACTAATAGTATCAAATAAAAGAGAAACAGATGTAAATACATTTTGGAATAAACTTTTTCATAATACATGCCGGGAATCGTAGAAACGATTACCCGGCATCCTCCCTTTTATGGGGCCTGCTGAGATTCTCCAATCCAAATTTTCCCTTGTTCCACATGTATTTTATTTTCTTTTATAAAATTTTGAAAAATGTCATATCCTATGATATTAGGATTCTGTGTAATCAATTGCTTTATATCTCCAATTTTCTTCTCTTCATCTGTAAATTCATCATTCCATTTTTTCTCCAAATACCTAATGTTCATTTCAAAAGATTTCTTTTGAAATTCTTCTGCCTCTTCTTCCAATTTTTGATTCTCTTTGCATAAAGCACTATATGCCTCCCCTGCCTCTTTCCATTTCTCTGTCTCTTCAAATGCTATTGCACGATATTTCTCAAATTCTACTCTCAATTTTCTAGATAAACTCTCTCTTTGTGCTAAAATATCATCCTTCTCAGTAAAATTTAATATCTCAAAACTCTTTTCTCCCTGCTTAATTTCATTATAAACTCTCAGTAATGCAATAACTTCTTTGATTCCTCCCGTTGGCTCTTTTACATACTCTTGGTTCAAATTTTCTCCTAGTATTTGTAGATCAGTTGCCGTTTTATCACCACTCATATATTCTGCTAATTTCAGAAAAAATTGAACTTTTTTTTCTTGAATATCTGCATTCTTTAAGCATAATACTGATTTCTTATAATCCTCTACTTCTAAAAAATAATCAATACCTGCCGTAGACAATATATCTTCTAATTCCTCTTTTTCTTTCGTTCTTTCATCTTCAGTCACAGGAACCTTATCTATTTTTGTATACATTTTTTCAGTAGTTTTATCATCTTCTTTTGAAAATATATTCCCTCTTCCCAATCCCAATATACCTATAATTAAAAAAATGACTGCTATGATAACTCCTAGCTTTTTATTCCATTTCAGATTTTGCTTAAAATTAGAGTGAATTGTTAAAATATCTCTACATTGAATTTTAGGATTTGTTTCTAGACATCTTTTGACAAGTCGTTGAAGTTTAAATTCTTCTAATATCGTAAGTCTTGGCTTACATTGAATATGTGCCATAATATATTGAATGATTTTACCGAAACAATACACATCCACATTCTGTTCCACACTATTTATAGAAAAAAACTTATCTAAAGATCTTACATGATTGGACTCTTTATTAGCCATTAATGCGATTTGATTTTTTCTCATAACAACGATATTATACGGTGTTAATTTCCCATATTCTGGCATACCCTTTTGCCGATGGAAGAACACTAATTGTTGATATAATTCTTTAAGCCACTTATCTAAGACTTGTTTATCAATCTCCTGATGTTTGTTCACCCAATCATACAAAGTAATTCCTTCTACATAATCCAGCGATGCATGGCAACAGTCTCCCCTCTCTATAAATCGAATGATTTCATAACCTTCTTTCTTTGACAAATACATCCCTCCTGTTTTCTGTTACATTTAAAGTAAGGTTATAATATCTCTTCTCGTCCTATAAATCAATCTGTCTTTTTATACAAAATTTCTACCATCCTATTTTACGATACAAAATGATATCTCCATAAATTATTTCATATATTTTTTTATCTTAGAATCATTTTTTCTTTTATTTATTTTCATCTTAAAGAATTTTTTCTATGATCCACTTATCTTTTACTATGTCTTTTTGTGTAAATATTAAAAATATTTTTTCATACAAAAACGCAACCTCTATATAAAAGAGATTGCGTCCATTCAAGGCTTATCGCCTGTACGTGGGCGAGAAGATTCGAACTCCCGACCTTTTGGTCCGTAGCCAAACGCTCTATCCAGCTGAGCTACGCCCACATAATATTTAGTTTATGCCGCAGACCGGAATCGAACCGGTACGGGAGTATAAGTCCCGCAGGATTTTAA
>URRQ01000053.1 GCA_900550235.1 uncultured Lachnospiraceae bacterium | reverse complement strand
TAACCCCTCAAGAATGAGGGGAAGGGGAGTTGAAGTGTCGGAGACACTTTTTTATGGGGAGATTCTTTGAGATTTCTCGTACCATTTTCGAGAAAAACTATGCTATACTAAAAGAAAAGTACGGGAAAAAGAAATATCGACAGAAGCGGCAATAGCGGTAGGAGCGATTACCGGTTCCAAGAGATTACTGCGATATGTGACTGAATCGGAGAGAGAGGAAAATCAGAGCAGGCGCTTATCATTGTGAAAAACATGCTGCGAAAAGGCTTGGATATGAAAGACATTGCGGAGATGGCAGAGGTACCTCTCGAAATAGTGCGAAAGGTAAAAGCAGAGTTATAGCGCTTAAAACTTCATAAATTTTATGAAATTTCTGAAAATGATTAGAAATAAGAGTTTCCTTTTCGGTGTATGTGCTATAATAAGCGCATAGGATGCGATTATTATAGCACTGCGCATCTTACGATTTCTGCGGAACCGCAGAAAGTCGTTGCGCATCTGCCGGAGGTGCTGTGACTGCTGTGCGATCATAGCATAATAAGCGTATAGGAAGGTGATAGAGATGAGACAACCGAAGAAGAATCCGTTGTATAAGAGTTTTGGCTATGCATTTGAAGGAATTTTTACCGGAATACGTAAGGAGCGGAATATGAAGATTCATTGCTTTGTTATGATTTGCGTGATCGTAGCAGGATGTTTATTTCGGATTTCTGTGTTGGAATGGTGCGTATGCTTTATACTGTTTGGGTTAATTCTATCACTGGAGCTTGTGAATACGGCGGTAGAAGCGGTTGTAGATCTTGTGACGGAGGAGAGAAAGCCGCTTGCAAAGATTGCGAAGGATACGGCGGCGGGAGCAGTGCTTGTTGCTGCAATCATGGCAGCAGCGGCAGGTCTTGTGATATTCATACCGAAAGTATGGGAGATTTTAAGTTAAGAAAGGAGAGAAAAAATATGGATGGATTAGGAGAGAACATTAAAAAATTATTATTGGCAGGAATTGGCGCTGTAGCAGTTACAGCTGAAAAATCCAAAGATGTGTTGGAAGAATTGGTAGAAAAGGGAGAGCTTACTGTAGAACAAGGAAAAGCGTTAAATGAAGAACTGAAACATAATATTAAGAAGACGGTAAAGGAAAACGTGAACGTGTCTGTGAAACCAACTTCACCGGAAGAATTAGAGGAGCTTCTTGATCGAATGACACCGGAGCAGATCCAAGCATTGAAAGACCGTCTGAATCAGACGGAAGAGGCTAAAGAGACACCGGAGGAAGAGTAAAGAATGAGCAGAAATGAATCGCAGGAATATAAAGAACGGTTAAAAGAGATTACAGGGGTACTTCGAAAGCATAACATTAAGCGAGGAGTATCCCCTGAGAAATTGCGGTTCATTTTAGAAGATCTTGGCCCTACTTTCATTAAAATCGGTCAGATTATGTCTTTGCATTCAGATATATTGCCCAAACGATATTGTGATGAACTGATGCGGCTTTGCTCAGATGTTTCACCGATGCCATTTCCGCAGGTAGAAGAAGTTCTGAAAGATGCGTATGGCTGTCATTGGAGTAAAATATTTAAGGAATTAGATAAGATGCCAATTGGTTCTGCCTCAATTGCTCAAGTGCATAAGGCTGTCTTAAAAGACGGGAATAAAGTCGTAGTCAAGATTCAAAGGCAGGGGATTTATCATACGATGGCAAGGGATGTCCGTCTTTTGCATCGGGCTGTAAAGCTACTTCCACCGGTCAGCATCAAAGAAATGGTAGATTTGGATATGGTGTTGGACGAATTATGGAATGTAGCGGTAGAGGAGATGAATTTCCTCACGGAAGCGGCAAACTTGGAAGAATTTGCACGGAGAAACAAAGAAGTCGCCTATGTTGGAGTTCCAAAGTTATATCATGAATATACGAACCAGTTCGTACTTGTAATGGAGCAGATAGAAGGATATAGTATTGATGATAAAAAAGGGCTTTTAGAAAATGGATATGATCTGGAAGAAATCGGAATGAAACTGGTAGACCACTATATCAAGCAAGTTATGGATGATGGCTTTTTTCATGCAGATCCACACCCGGGAAATGTGAAGATACGAGATGGAAAGATTATTTGGATTGATATGGGAATGATGGGGCGTCTGACGGAACGAGACAGAGAATTGATAGGAAAAGCCGTTCAAGGAATTGCAGTAAGTGATGTAGGAATGATCCAGGATGCGGTACTTGCGCTTGGAGAGTTCAAGGAGGCGCCTGACCAGAGCATTTTGTATGAAGGAATCAGTACACTGCTTTCGAAATATGGAACAACAGATATGGGAAAAATCGATATTGCGGAAGTAACCATGAGCCTTATGGAAGTCATGAAAGAAAATAAGATTATTATGCCTCATGGTTTGACAATGCTTGCAAGAGGATTGACACATATGGAGGGAGTACTTGTAGCGCTTTCTCCGAATTTGAATATGGTAGCGATTGCAGCCCGTCATATGGCGGGAAAACGTTTGAAGGAATGGGATTGGATGCAGGAGCTTCGAAATGGAGGGAAAACACTTTATAATTCCATTTATAAAGCAATCAATATTCCTTCTTTGATTTCGGATATTCTGCAAGGATATCTAAAAGGACAGACGAAGATTAATTTGGATCTGCATGCTTCGTTGGAGCTGGAAAGGCTTCTTAGGAGGCTTGTTCGTAATGTAGTGATGGGATTGTGGGTGATGGCGCTTTTGATCAGTTCCAGTATCATTTGTACTACGAATATGTCACCGAAGATTTGGGGGATTCCGGCGCTCGGAGCATTTGGTTATCTGATCGCATTTGGAATTGTTATGTATGTATTTTTGAAACACATTTTTTCAAAAAAATAGAACATATTTTTAGAATAAGGAAAGGAGGGAGTGCCGATGAATGATAAGGTTAGAAGTTTGTTAATGCTAATGGTTGGCGCCTATATTGCATTCATGGGTGGAGATCTCATTGTTGGAATAATAAAAGGAACTTCAGAAAAGCCGATGTTTTATGGAATCGTAGGAACAGTATTTGTCGTATTGGGCATATTAGTTGTACTGTACAACATTAAGAGAACGAAAGAAATCGAACGTCGCCTTGATGAAGAAGCGGCAGCAGAGGAAGCAGAAGAACAAAAACCATCAAACAATGAAGAATAAGAGTAGAAAGACGGTTGGGAAAATTAACAAAATTTCAGCCGTTTTTTTGTACACTTTTTTAGCAAAATCTATAATGATATGGCAAAATGAACAAAAACTAAAAGGTTTCTAGAGAAAACATGAATTTGCGTGTGTCAAAAGACCAAACTTGTACATATTGGTACTGTACAAGCTGTGAAAAACAATACAAGAACAGGACAAGAGTGAAAAAAATAGGGATTGTATTTTGAAAATAATAGGGTTAATATGTATATAACGAAAGCGACCGAAGACGATAATCTGTACAAAGTGTACAAAATGAAAAGGGGACTTCGGTATAAGTGCAAAATCGCCGGCAAAAATTTGTACTTAGTGAACAGATAGTTTATTAGGAGGATGTAAGAACATGAAAAAGAAAGTATTGGCTACACTTCTTGCAGCTACAATGGTATTTTCGTTAGCAGCATGTGGTGGTAAAAAAGATGATGGAAAACAAGCTACGGCAGGTACAGTTAAGACAGAAGAAAAAGCAGAATCAAATGGAATGACAATTGGTGTATGTATGCCTACACAGTCATCTGAACGTTGGATTAACGATGGAAATAACATGCAGGCAATCTTAGAAGCAAAAGGATATGAAGTTAAGAAACAGTTTGCAGAAGATGATCCGGCTGAACAGGTAAAACAGATTGAAAATATGATTTCACAGCAGGTAGATGCAATTGTTATCGCGGCAGTAGACGGTGACTCACTTGCAGCTGTATGTGATCAGGCAAAACAGAATGATATCCCGGTTATCGCTTATGACCGTCTTATCAAAAACACAGACGCTATCAGCTACTACGCAACATTCGATAACAAAGGCGTAGGAACAAAGATTGGTGAATACATCAGAGATAAGAAAGAACTTGACAAAGCAAGAGAAGCAAAAGAATCTTACACAATTGAGTTCTTCAACGGATCACCAGATGACAACAACGCTCACATGTTAGCAGAAGGTATCATGGAAGTCCTTCAGCCATACTTAGATGACGGTACATTAGTATGTAAGACAGGAAGAACATCTTTCAACGATACATGTATCTTAAGATGGTCTCAGGAAACAGCTCAGCAGTGGTGTGAAAACTACTTATCTTCACAGTATGCAGACGAGAAACTTGATATCGCTTGTTCAGCATTCGACGGATTCTCTTATGGTATCAAAGCTGCGTTAGCAGGAGCTGGATATACAGAAGAAGATTGGCCAATGGTAACAGGACAGGATGCAGAATTAATGGCTGTTAAGAACATTATAGGTGGAACACAGACAATGTCTATCTCTAAAGATACACGTAAACTTGCAGAAGTAGCAGCTACAATGGTAGATGCAGTTTGCCAGGGTAAAGAACCAGAAGTAAATAATACAGAAACATATGACAACGGAAAATTAGTAGTTCCAACATATGAGTGTGAACCAGTACCAGTTGACAAAGACAACTACAAAGAAGTATTAATTGATACAGAGTACTACACAGAAGATCAGTTAAAATAATAAAACAAAGATTGAGGAGGCGGCGGGTTTCGCCGCCTCTTTATCATGATACAGGGTTACGATAAAATCAAAACATTAGGAAAAGGAGAGAGAGCAGATGTCAGATATTATTCTGGAGATGAAGCACATTACAAAAGAATTCTCCGGCGTCAAAGCGTTGGATGATGTGAATCTCAAAGTAAAGCGTGGCGAGATTCATGCTCTTTGTGGTGAAAATGGTGCGGGTAAATCCACACTAATGAATGTTCTGTCCGGTGTATATCCATATGGAACATATAGTGGAGATATCGTTTACAATGGAGAAACATGTCAGTTCCATAAAATCAAAGACAGTGAGTCCAAAGGAATCGTTATCATTCATCAGGAATTGGCATTGAGTCCATACTTATCAATAGCAGAGAATGTGTTCATGAGTAATGAACAGACAAAGGTAAAAGGTGTCATTGATTGGAAGACAACACGATTGAAGTCAAGAGAGATGCTTGCAAAAGTAGGACTTGAGAATGAAAATGTAGATGCACCGATCAATACACTTGGTGTTGGAAAACAGCAGCTTGTAGAGATTGCAAAGGCGCTTGGTAAGAAAGTAGATCTTTTGATTTTGGATGAGCCGACAGCGGCTTTAAATGATGAAGAAAGTGCACAGCTTTTGGAAATCATGTTGAATCTGAAAAAACAGGGCGTTACATGTATTATTATTTCCCACAAATTGAATGAAATCAGTTATGTGGCAGATTCTATTACAATTATTCGTGATGGTAAGACGATTGAGACATTGGAAAAAGGCGTAGATGAGTTCTCTGAAGACCGGATTATCAAAGGAATGGTAGGACGTGAACTTACAAACCGTTATCCGGAGAGAACAGATTGTCCGATCGGAGATGTAATCTTTGAAGTAAAAGATTGGAACGTATTCCATCCGGAAGATCCACATCGACAAGTACTTCAGAATATCAATATGAAAGTACGTGCCGGAGAAGTCGTAGGGTTGGCTGGATTGATGGGTGCCGGACGAACAGAGTTTGCTATGAGTGTATTTGGACATTCTTATGGACAGAAGATCAGCGGAAAAGTATTGATGCACGGAAAAGAGGTCAGCACGAAGACTGTACGTGATGCGATTAAGAATAAGATTGCCTATACATCAGAAGACAGAAAGACTTATGGTCTTGTGTTAATTCAGGATATCAAAAATAATATGTCGATGGCAGCTTTGAACGACTACTATGCAAAGAACGGCATCGTGGACAAGAACAAAGAGATTCTTGATGCAGAAGAATACAGAAAGAAAATCAATGTTAAGACAAATTCTATTCATCAGGCAGTAGGTTCACTGTCCGGTGGTAACCAGCAGAAAGTTGTTCTTGCAAAATGGATGATGACACTTCCGGATATCTTAATCTTAGATGAGCCGACACGAGGAATCGATGTTGGCGCTAAATATGAGATTTATTGTGTAATTAATGAGCTGGCAAAAGCAGGAAAAGCGGTTGTAGTTATTTCCTCTGAAATGCCGGAAGTTATCGGTACATGCGATAGAGTTTATGTATTAAATGAAGGACACATTGCAGGAGAACTGGAAAAATCAGAGTTGTCTCAGGAAAGAATCATGCAGTGTATCATGAAGGATAATAGTGCGAAAGGGGAATAAACAATGGAAAAGAAGAAAACAGTCAATATAGATCTGAAGCAATACATGATGCTCATTGCTTTGATCGTGATTTTCGTTTTATTTTATGTGTTATCAGGGGGTAAAAATGCCAGCCCTACAAACATCAACAACTTAATCATGCAGAATGGTTACGTTGTTATTCTTGCAACCGGTATGCTTCTCTGTGTATTAACAGGTAACGTTGACCTTGGTGTAGGTTCTGTAGTTGCTTTGGCAGGTGCAGCAGCAGGTATCATTATGGTAGATTACCAGATGTCACCGGTTATTGCAGTTCTTGCAGCTTTGGCAGTTGGTCTTGTTGCCGGTGTATTTGCAGGATTTTTTATCGCTTATCTTGGAATTCCACCATTTGTAGTAACACTTGCTACGATGCTTATGGGACGTGGTCTTACATATACAATTTTGGAAGCACAGACAAAAGGTCCTTTCGAAGATGCATACTCTAAGATTGGTGGAGGTTTCCTTCCAACAGTACAGATTGATTTTGCAGGCGGAAAACTCGATCTTGTATGTATCGCAGTAGCGATTGTTGTAACTGCACTTTTAATTTTCTCTGAGTTAAAGACAATTAAGACAAACAATAAATACGGATTCCCGAACATTGCAACATGGCAGCTTGTTATAAAAGATGCGATCATCATTGCTCTTGTATGGTTCTTCTTCTACAAACTTGCATGTCATCACGGAATTCCTGTACAGCTTGTAATTATGGCTGTGATCGTTGGTATTTATCATTTCATCACAAGCAAAACGGTTGCAGGACGTCAAGTATATGCACTTGGTGGTAACGCAAAGGCAGCACGTCTTTCCGGTATCAACACAAAGAAAGTATTCTTCTGGGTATATACAAACATGGGTGTTCTTGCAGCGGTAGCAGGTATTGTATTATCAGCACGTAACGCATCTTCTACTCCAAAAGCAGGTGATGGTTATGAGCTGGATGCCATCGGTTCATGTTATATCGGTGGTGCAGCTGCAGCCGGTGGTGTAGGTACGATCATCGGAGCTGTAGTTGGTGCTTTTGTTATGGGTATTTTGAACAATGGTATGTCGCTCGTTGGTATGTCAACAGACTTACAGAAAGTAGTAAAAGGTATCGTTCTTTTAGGAGCTGTTACATTCGACATTTTGTCAAGCAGAAAGAAAAACTAGTCTGAGATAGAGACGGAGGCATTTGATGAAGAAGAATACATTAAAGTATCAAAAAATTGTAGATAGCATTTATTCCGACATCAAAGGCCGGGTATTAAAAGACGGAGATAAACTGGATTCTGAAAATGAAATTAGTGAAAAGTTCAATGTAAGCAGACAAACGGTAAGACATGCATTGGGAGTTTTGGAAAAAGAAGGAATTCTGGATAAACGTCAAGGGAGCGGCAATTATATTGTCGTTCCCAAAGATTTAGAATACTTGCAGACTAATGTTTCGAAAACAATAACGATTGTAAGTACGTATTTGAATAATTATATTTTCCCAAGGATTATTTCCGAGATTGAAGGAGTGCTTGGGGAAAAAGGATATTCTCTTCGCATTGTATTTACACATAATCGTTTAGATGGAGAGCGTGCAATTTTGGAGAGGCTTCTCCAAGAAAAAGATATTGGAGGCATCATTATAGAGCCTACAAAAAGCGCAATTCCGAATCTAAACCGTAGTTTGTATTATGAACTGATCAAGAAGAATATTCCGATGCTATTTTTTCATAGTTATTATGAAAATATGCCAATCCCGCATGTGTCTATGAATGATGTAATGGCTGGAGAACTTGCCACGGAATACCTTGTTTTGCAAGGACATAAAAAGATTGGAGGTATATTCAAATTAGATGACGGGCAAGGACCTCGTCGTTATGAAGGATATATGAAGGCGCTTTTAAAGCATAACATTCATTTAGACGATAAACAGGTCATTTGGATCGATACAGAGGAACAGAAGAATTTGCGACAAGGTGCAGAGATCATTTTGCGGCGCCTTGAAGGCTGTTCAGCGCTTGTATGCTATAATGATGAAGTTGCATACAGTATGATTCAGATTTGTATGGAAAAGGGGATACGAGTTCCACAGGACTTATCAATTACAAGTATAGATAATTCGGATCTTAGTATTCTATCGCCAGTGCAGCTTACTTCTGTGAAACATCCAATGGAAAAACTTGGGAGAAAGGTAGCGGAACAATTTTTACGTTTGTTGGAGAATCCAAGAGAGGATGCTACTTACGAGTTTAAACCGGAAATAGAGATAAGAGATTCCGTATGTCGTTATCGATAGATGGAAAACTGAATATCGTTTTCTTTCTTGAAAACCTTTCTAGAATATGCTAGACTCAGTATTGCTAGCGTATACAGATACGAAGTCGTAATGAATCCGGAGGGGGACATGAGAAAAGGAATACGTTTGATTGCGTCTGTCCTTGCAGGCGCAATATTTATGTTAAATACAGGGATAACTTCTTATGCCGAAGAGATTACCTATCTTTCAGAAGAAGACATAGAGAAAACAACGGCAGATGGAAAAGAAAAAGAGCCGAAAGAGATCAAGAAGGAGATTATTGAGAAGGCAAAAGCATTGCCGGTCGAGACAGATGCGTTGAAAAACTGGACGAAGGGACCGGAAATTTGTGGAGAAGCCGGGATTGTCATGGACATGGACAATGGAGCGATTTTATATGGGAAGTCAATGGATCGCAAGTATTATCCGGCAAGTATTACAAAGATCATGACGGCGCTTGTAGCTCTTGAGAATAGTGAGATGACAGACGTGGTTACATTTTCTGAACAAAGCCTTGGATGTCAACATTCTGGATATGCTCATATTGGAATGAAAAAGGATGAGCAGATCAATATGAGAGATGCGTTACACGCAATGATGCTTGCCTCTGCCAACGAGGCTGCTTATGCAATCGGAGAAACAGTGGGTGGAACCTATGAGCATTTTGTACAGATGATGAACGAGCGAGCCGAAGAACTTGGCTGTGAGAATACTCATTTTATGAATGCGAATGGTATGTTTGATGAAAATCATTATGTGTCCGCAAGAGATATGGCATTGATCACGAGAGAAGCGTTTTCTAAAAGTGAACTTTTGGAGATCATGCAGACGCCACAATATACGATTCCGGTGACGAATATTGCACAGGAAGAGCGAACATTTCAACAAAAACATCGGATGATGGTTCAGGGGAAATGTTACGATCCGCGGTGTTTTGGTGGAAAAACTGGATATACTGATCAATCTTATAACACACTTGTGACTGCGATGGAAGAAAATGGCAGGAAGATTGTTATTGTGATTCTGGGTTCCAGAGATCACACATACGAGGATACAAAAGCTTTGGCAGACTATGCTTTTCAAAATTTTGAGCAAATAAAAATCACAGAGCAGGAAACGGCGAAAAAATATAGTGAGATTTCAGAGACAGCATGTGTGACGATTCCAAAAGACGTGGAATTTAAAGACTTGAAATCAGAGTTGAAACCAAATGGAGAGTTACGATATTTTTATGAGGGTAATCTTGTAGGAGTAACGACTGCCAAGTTAGCGGCAGAACATAAGATAGAAGGCGCTGCGCTGAAAGCAGAGCAACAAGAGAACAAAGCGAAACAAGAAACAAAGCCGTGGAAGATGATATGGATTATTTTGGCGATTGTTTTGATAGTAATCGCGCTACTTGTTATCTTGCTTCAAATTCGTGCAGCAAAAAAACGAAAAGAGAGAATGCGTAGACGACGTGCCATGCAGAGACGTCGGCAGCAACAGTTAAGAAAAAGAGACAGCTAAGAAAAAAGACAAGTAAAATTCCGTTTGGGTTTTACTTGTCTTTTTTGTGGGACGGGAAATTCTTAATTGCTTGACACAAAGCTGTGTTCTACAGTAATTACAAATTCATATCGTGTATCTTGTTCTTTTAGTTTTTCACAGAGCAGACGCTCTACTTCGTTTTGTTTTTCTTTTGCATAGTCGCGTGGAACTACAAGGTCAAAGATTAGATTGATCTGATGCTTGCCATCTACAACGCGGAAGTCGTGAATGCTGCAGGCAGGATCAATTTCCTGGATCAGTGAAACGGTTGCATTTTGAATATTCAAAACGTGTTCATCCTCGATTTCAATCGGATCCATATGTACAACAAGGAAGATCCCTAAATTTTCAATTGCGTCACGTTCAATTCGGTCTATAATCTCGTGGGATTCTGTAATATCAGCATTGTTTGGTACTTCTGCATGAATGGAGGCCATACTGCGGTTTGGTCCGTAGTTATGTACGATGAGATCGTGAGAACCGATGATTCCGTCATAGCTTTCTACAAAGTTTTTGATTCTCTTGTAGTCTTCCGGATCAACTGCTTCGCCAAGAAGCGGTTCCAGCGTATCCTTTGCAATTCCGACACCTGCCCACATAACAACAAGAGCAACACCGATTCCAATAAATCCGTCGATATTGATTTTGGTAAAATGGAAGAATAAAAGAGATAAAATCGTTGCGGAAGTTGTCAGTACATCCCCCATGGAATCTGTGAACATGGCAATCATTACTTTAGAATCAATTTTTCTTCCTAATTTTCTATTGAATAATCCAAGCCAAAGTTTTACACCGATAGAAAGAATCAAAATCAGTATGGAAACCATTTGGAAATTGAGGATTTCCGGTGATTTGATTTTATGTATAGAATCCTTCAAAAAAGTAAATCCTACTTCAAGAACGAGGAAAGATACAACTAATGCAGAGATATACTCCATACGTCCATGGCCAAAAGGATGCTCCTCATCTGCCGGTTTACTTGCAATCTTAACACCGACAAAGCTAATGAGTGAAGAACCTGCATCGGATAGATTGTTAAATGCATCTGCCATAACAGATACACTATGTACCGTTAATCCTACGATAAATTTTACAATAAAAAGCAGGATGTTACAAAAGATGCCTACAATACTAGCCAACACACCGTAGGCAGTACGGACGGATACTTTTTCCGTGTGTTCATATTCTTTTATAAAATGTTTTACTAGAAAGTCTGTCATTTTGAGTTACCCCTTTTTTATCTTATTGCATACGAATGTATTATAGTTCACTTTGGGAAATTTGTAAAATGAGAAAATCAGAAAAATAATGAAACTTGAGTTTCCGCAAAATGTAATTTAAACATAAATGACTTCTCCTAAAGCACCA
>URRQ01000052.1 GCA_900550235.1 uncultured Lachnospiraceae bacterium | reverse complement strand
CGGAAACTTTAAAAGCTAAGATCAGGAAAGAAGAGAATCGGGATATTTTGAAAAAATGGCTGAAACTGGCGGCAAAAGCGGAGACGGTTGAAGAATTTGAGAGGAATACGGGAAGGTGTGGAATAAAACACGAAGGAGAAAATGATGGCGACAATTCGTGAGATTGCAAAGATTGCAAATGTGGGTGTCGGAACTGTGTCCAGAGCGCTGAATGGAAACGGTTATGTGGATAATCAGAAAAAAATATATATTCAGAAAATTGCAGAAGAATTAGATTATAAACCGGTAAAAAAATCCATAAAGAAGACGAAAAAATCAGGAATAGTAGGAGTAATACTTCCGGATGTAGCGCAACCTTTCTGGGGGAGTTTTTTGAGGAGAGTGGAAAAAGAGTTATTGGAAAAAGGATACCGGACAATGATCATTAACTCGATGGGAGTATGCGGTCGGGTTACGGAAGCAATTGATATGGTGGAGAAGCAATTATTAGATGGTATCATTGTGAATTCAGATGTGACGCAAAGTGAGATTGAACGTTTGAGAAAGATTCCAACGGTAAGTTTTGAATGTGAAATGGGAACCGGAATTCCACTGATAGCTTCTGATCATAAGAAAGGCGGAAAGGTGGCGGCAAAGCTATTAATACAATGTGGATGTAAAAATGTTGCCATATTTAGCGCTAAAGCAAACACCCCCGTTTATGCAAGACATCGAATTGAAGAATGTAGTCGTATGCTTAAGCGGAACGGTGTACATGTATCATTAATAGAAACTACTGGGAAACAGACTTCTATGAAAAGTATTGGAGAGACGATAAATGATTTTATGAATAATTATACAACAGTAGACGGGATTTTCACGGATGATATAGAGGCGTACTGGTGTCTGGCGCAGGCTAAGAAAAGGGGAATTCTTGTTCCTAGAGACTTTAAGATCATAGGATATGATGGTAACCAAATAACCAGAATGATTAGTCCACAAATTACTACGATTGTGCAGAATGTATCCCAATTGGCGAAAACCTGTGTGGAAGTGTTGGATAAACGAATGAAAGGAGAAAGAACAGAACCGTTGTATATCGTACCGATCAAGCTTTCAAAAGGTGGAACAACGGAGTGATGTTCCATATATATTTTGTTATTATTGTACATAGCAGTAAGTATAGATTATGCAAGCTGCTATTTTTTTGTGCAAAACATACAAAAACGTTGAAAATGGAAAAAAGAGAAGATATGATTTGACTAGCTTAAGAAGGAGGAGAAAACTATGAAGGTGATAGGTGGTTTAATTGTAGGAGGAATTGTGCTGTATTGTTTTATTAGTTTCCTTATGGTTAGGTTCATTGGAAAGATTATTTTTGCTACACCAGCCAAATTTGCACCTACAAAAGAAAAAGTGTATGAGGAGGTGAAGAGTTTATTTGGATATGATATGGAATATTACGAAACATGGATTAAGGAAGAATTTACTGTTAAAAATGAAGAGCATATCATTCATGCAGAATACCATCCGATTGAAAATTCCAAAGGCATTGCGATTGTAGCGCATGGGTTTGGGCAGAACAGATATGTCATGGTGCCACATGCAGAAATATTAAGGAAGTTAGGATTTTCTACGGTTCTATTTGATCAGAGAGCTTTTGGAATGAGCAAGGGCGAGCAGGGAACTTTTGGAGAGAAAGAAGGCTCGGATGTAGCTAAACTGATAGATTGGGCAAGGGAAAGATTCGGAGAAGATATAAAGATTGTATTGTGCGGAGCTTCGATGGGAGCGATGTCAGTTCTTAACAGTCAGAAGTACACAAGGGAAGTGGATGCGATTATTGAAGACAGCAGCCCGGATTGTGTGGCAAATGTAATCAAGCCATTTTATAAAACCTTAAGTCCTTTGCCAAATCTATTTCTTGGGAATGTAGTGCAACAAGGAAAGAAAAAAGGAATTGATCTGACAAAAAATAATCCGGTAGAAATTGCGGCACAGATAAATGCACCGGTACTCGTTATGCATGGTGATCAAGACAGGACGGTTCCCGTTGAAATGGGACAGCATATTTATTCAGTATTAAAAAACCCAAAAAGTCATATAGAAATCTTTAAAGGGAAAGACCATACATTAGAGATTATAGAATTTGATCGATACTATCAAGTCGTAAAGAAGTTTATAGAAAACGTATTTTCGGAGAATGAAAAATCAGTGATCTGAAGATAAGAAATATAGGAATTAAAGAGGAGAAGGATACATGTCTTATATAGAAATGCAATACAAATCAGAAGCGTTGAGGAAAGCCGTTACAATACAAGTGTTATTGCCAAGTCATGAGGGATTCGGAGAGCATATGTTGCCATGCAAAACTTTATATTTTTTACATGGCATTACAGGAAATGCAAAGGAATTAGTTCATTTTTTAAATTTAAGATCGCAGACGCTGTTAAAAGGATTAGCAATTGTATTATGTGACGGAGATAATTCACTTTATGCAGATCGAGGAGATGGAATAAATAATTATCGAAAATTTGTAGAAGAAGAATTGATAAAAGTAACAAGAGAAACATTTCCTCTTTCACATAAACGAGAAGATACTTTTATAGGTGGAATTTCAATGGGGGGACATGGAGCATTTGTTACAGGTTTTACAAAATCTGATGAATTTTCTAAAATCGCGACACTCTCGCCGGCGGTTGATCTGTATGAAGCGTTGAAAAATCCTATCAATCAGGTTGATCCCACGTTTTTGGATATGATATATGGAAGCCAAGAGCAATATTTAAAGAGTGATGTTTCTTGTAGCGGGGCATTGGAAAAGGTATTGAGAGAGAAAAAAGAGATACCGGATATATTTATGTCTTGGGGAAATGAAGATCCATTGGTATTAGAACAAGATCGAGCTTTTGCCAAAAGATTGGAACAAGAAGGGGTTCATATTGAAGCATCAGAAGTGGATGGAGCACATGATATTTTTCTGTGGGATAGACAACTTGAGGCAATGTTTTCATTTTTAGTTAAAGAGGAGGAGAGAAGATGAAACAGGTATATCAGTCGGATTTTGTGTCATTTCAGAAGCGGTTACGACCAACAGTGGATGATGAGGTGAAATATAAACGCCCTTCGAAAGAAATACTTTTAAAACCTTATGTGATCACAGGAGAAGGAAAGGTTTCCTTTCATTTGCATTACCCGAGGGCAAAGCATGTAGAAATTCGTAGTTATACGGAACGTTATGAACTGCAAAAGAGTGGAGAATATTGGTGCGGAGAATTTGATATGGGAGAGGGATTCACCGCATTATTTTTAAATATTGACGGTTCAGAGGTGATCACGCAGTTTCTTCCGGTAGGATATGGGGGAAATCAATTAATTAATTATATAGACATACCGGATAAGGATTTTCCGATTGAAATTTCAAATTGCGAGCATGGAAGTGTGGTGAGTGATTATTTAGAAAGTGCGATTACCGGGCAGGTAGAAAGGGTATTTGTTTATTTGCCGGCAGAATACCATAAAAAAAATATGAAACGTTTTCCTGTATTGTATTTACAGCATGGACACGGGGAAAATGAAGCCTGCTGGATTTATCAGGGGAAAATGAATTTTATTTATGATCGTTTGATTCAGGATAAGAAAGCGGTTCCGGCTATTGTTGTGATGGCAAATGGAATGAATTACGAAGAAAAGGAAACAGAGCGGATTTTGAATATTAAGAAATATCCGGAATTTTTATTGAAGGAATTGATCCCTTATATAGATGGAAAATATCGGACTCTTTCAGACGCAAAGAACAGAGCGATGGCAGGGTTGTCTATGGGAAGTCTGCAGACATCTATTATTACATTTGAACATTCTGAGCTGTTTGCTTATGCAGGAGTATTTAGCGGCTTTGTAAGAAATTTTATCAGTGACGATCAAAGTCATTTGACGGCAGAAAAGATGAACGAATTTAAAAAAAATATTCATTACTTTTTCCGTGGAATCGGATCGGAAGATCAATACTTCTCTCATTTTGCAGAAGACGACAGAATGTTAGAAGAAAACCAGATTTCTTATGAACGAAAACTATACAAAGGAGAGCATGAGTGGAAAGTCTGGAGACAATGTTTTGCTGATTTTGCAAGCCGGATTTTCAAGTAAAACCAAGGAGGTTACTTACATATGTTTAATAAAAATGAAGTGGTAAAACTTGCAGAAGATATTTACCAGATTAAGTATTATTGGCTTGGGATGGCGGATGTCTATGCGTATCTGATATTGGGAAAAGACAGGGGACTGCTCATAGATAGTTGTTATTCTACAACGAATATCAGCAATTATGTTCGAGCAGTTACAGATCTTCCGATAGATGTGGTGAATACACACGGACATTTTGATCATATCGGAGGAAATTCAGAGTTTGGACAAGTATTTTTAGCAGAAAATGATTGGCAAACTGCAAAGCAGCATTCGGACTATGAGTATTTAAAGTCTATGATGGATAATTTTTTAAAAATGAATCCGGATTTAAAGCTTCTTCTTTCAAATCCGACTTACAAAAAGGAATTGGAAGATTCTATTTGCATACCGCAATCAGAGTATAAGGCATTGCCGAAATGTGGGTATTTTGATCTGGGAGAACGTAAAGTGACATTTATAGAGACCCCGGGACATACGGTGGGGAGTATTTGTTTGTTTGACGAGATCAGCAAATTCTTTTTTGTGGGGGATATGGCGTGTGAAGAGGGGGTATTGCTTTGCTTTGAGCATTCCACAGGGGTGACGGAATATAGAGATTCTATTCGAAAGATGAAGAAATTTTATGAGGAACAAGATGGAAAGAAAATACTTCCAGCTCATCATCAATGTCCTGCAAATGAAGATATATTTGACAGATATATTTCTGTCTGTACCGATATTCTTGACGGAAAATTGGTCGGTGAATATCAGGATCAAGGAATTTGGCAGGGAAATGTTGTGAGAAAAGAAACTTTGCAAATTGTTTATAAAAACTTATGAGGAGAGAGAAGATGAGAATATTTACAAAATCCATGAAACCAGATACGGATTTAGGAATCGCAGAACGAATGTCTTATATGTTTGGAAATGTAGGGACAGCGTTGATCAACACGATTGTAGCAACGTTTTTAATGTTCTTTTATACAGATGTTATGATGTTGAATGCAGGGATAGTAGGATCTATTCTGCTTGTATCCAGAGTATTTGACGGGATTACAGATATTATTATGGGAATGATCGTGGATCGAACAAAGTCCAAGCATGGAAAAGCAAGAGTGTGGATTTTGCGTATGTGTATTCCATATGCAATCAGTGGAATCTTTCTTGTATGTGTACCGGGAAATGCAACTGCGCTTATCCAGTACATTTATGTATTTTTAAGCTACAATTTATGTAATTCCATTTTTTTAACGGCACTTTATGTTCCATATAATGCAATGACATGTAATATTACATCAAATCCATATGAAAGAGGAGTATTAGGGGTTTTTGTTATTTTTGGAGCGACAATCGGTACCCTTGCCGTGCAGTCAACGGTGGATGCGGCAACAAAAGCGCTGGGAGGAGATCAGAGAGCATGGCAGATTGTGATTTTTATTTATGCTGTATGCGGAGCTATTTTGCACTTGATCTGTTTCTTTGGTACAAAAGAACGCTGCATTAGCAATCATCCGGGAGAAAAGATACATTTCAAAGAAGAAATGAGAGCGCTGTTTACAAATAAATATTGGATCATGGCAGTTTTTACAATGTTGTTAGTTATGTTTTTTACAGCGTTTACCGGAAGCGCCGGAATTTACTATGCAAAAGGTGTGCTTGGAGATACTGCTTATTATGCCGTATTTGCTAATGTTATGTCTATTGTCCAGATCATTACACTTTGTGTTGCTTTTGTACCTATGAAGAAATGGGGAAAAAGAAATACACTGCTTATGGGATTGACTATTCTAACCGTAGGATTGATCACGCAGAGTTTGTTTGCCTCTAACATAAAAATGTTGATTTTCAGTAATGTTTTGAAAGGATTAGGCGGCGGTCTGGCAGGCGGAATCGGTTATGGATTGGTTGCAGATACCATCGATTACGGCGAGTGGAAAACCGGAACGAAAGCGGAAGGCGTAGGAATGGCATCTCTCACTTTTGTGACGAAGATTTCTGCAGGACTGGCAGGAGCAATTATTGGGTGGATCAATCAGTTATTTGGATACATTCCGACTGCGGAAGTACAAAGCAAAGAGGCAATGTTTGGATTAAATATCTGTTTTAGTTATTTGCCATTGATATTCTGTGTTGCGGCATTGATTTTAATGCTGCGTTATGATCTGGACAAGATTTTCCCACAGATTCAGGCAGATTTACAAAAAAGAAGAGAACAGAAAACCATTGCATAGAGGGAAGAAAGCGCATGAAAAAAAGTGAAGTGATTAAGCGGATTTTACAATATCATCCGGAAATGGAAGGAATCGAAGGGTGTGACGGATATAAGTCCGGAGACGAGAATGGGGAATGTACAGGTATAGTATCTGCGCTTGTTCCTACGCAGGAAGTGTTAGAAGAAACTGTAAAAAGAGGAGCGAATCTGGTTATAGCGCATGAACCGATTTATTATCAGACACCGGATTTTCCGATGTGGAAAGGTGATTATGTGAATCGTGTACAAAGTGAAAAAGAAGAATATATACGAACGCATAAACTAACTGTATGGAGAGACCATGACCATATGCATAGACATCAGCCGGATGCAATCTTTACCGGTGTGATTAAGTACTTGGGATGGGAGAATTATGTGAATAAAGAGCTTAGCGGGAAAATTCCGTTAGTGTATGTGTTTGATATTCCGGAGTGTTCGGTGAAAGCTCTTGCGTTAGAACTGAAAACAAAAATTGGAATGAATGGAGTACGGATGATCGGAAATTCAGAGGATCGCATAAAAAGAGTCTTGATCGCGGCACATTTGTATCCAAATAGTTTTATGCAGGATGAGATTAAAGAAGATGGCTTCTATCATAGTTATGACATGGAAATCATGAAGCTGATGGAAACAGAAAATGTGGATGCGATCATACCGGGCGAGGTGATTGAGTGGACAATCTTGTCCTATATCCGCGATGCAGCTTATATGGGAAAAGGAAAGGCGTGTTTTAACATCGGACATTTTAATTTGGAAGAATTGGGCATGCGTTACGCAGCAGACTGGATTGGGGAAATCGTAAACCATGAGATTCCGGTATACTATATACCAACCAAAGACGCCTGGGGATTTTTATAGGAGACAAATATATGAGGACATTTGAATTTTACAATCCGACCAGGATTATATTTGGCAAAGACGTATGTGAAAATGTAGGAGAAGAATTAAAAAAATATGCTTCTACCATTTTGTTGGTGTATGGACGGGAAAGCGCCAAAGCTAACGGGGTTTATCAACGGGTAAAAAAAGTATTGCTTAAAGCGGAACTTTCTGTATATGAATTAGCGGGAGTTCAGGCAAATCCAAGACTTTCTTTTGTCAAAAAAGGGATTGAAATTGCAAAAAAAGAGCAAATTGAAATGATCTTAGCCATTGGCGGAGGCAGCGTAATAGATACTGCAAAAGCAATTGCGGCGGGGATGTACTATGACGGAGATGTTTGGGATTTCTTTTCCCAAAAACAGAAAATAACAAAGGCAGCACCGGTGGGGGTGATTTTGACAATACCTGCGGCAGGAAGCGAAAGTAGTAATGGAACTGTGATCACAAAAGAAGAGAATTACTGTAAATGTGGTGTGAGCAGCGATTGGCTTTATCCAAAATTTGCGATGTTGGATCCGCAATTATGTTTTACGCTTCCGGATTATCAGATTTGTGCCGGTGGTGTAGATATCATGGCACATATTATGGAACGATATTTTGTGCCGGATGACTATCATGATTTTTCCGATCGAATGTGTGAGTCGGCTATGGTATCGCTGATTCATCATTTGCCTAAAGTGTTAAAGAATCCATCAGATTATGAATCATGGGCAGAAATCATGTGGATTGGAAATGTTGCACATAATACCTTGCTTGGAAAAGGAAAATCGGAGGATTGGGCAAGTCATAATATAGAACATCCACTGAGCGCTTATTATGATATAGCTCATGGAGCGGGATTGGCGGTTATATTCCCGGCGTGGATGAAATATGTATGGAGGGAGAATCCTAAGATGATGATTCAATATGCAAAAAAAGTCTGGAATGTAGAAACCATAGGAAAAGAGGAGGAAGAAATCGTGATGGAGGCCATTGCGAAAACGGAAGAGTTTTATCATTCCATCGGTCTTGCGACAAAGCTATCACAATTAGGAATTGATGACAGTAAATTTGAAACGATGGCACATAAAGTTGTGGAGGAGGGGCCGGTTGGTTCCTTCCGTCAGCTATATTTTGAAGATGTAGTAAATATTTATAAATTAGCATTATAATGATCAGGAGAGAAAAATGGAATTAAATTTGGAAAAATATCGGCATATCCCACATGGAGATATGCCGGGAGATAAAATATGTATTGAGGAAAGTCATGTAAACAAAGCCGGAAGAATCCTTCCGGTTTTAGAAGAAGAAATAGAGAAAGAAAAAATGAACGGAAAGGAAAAAGTTGTCGTGACGGTATGCGGAGGATCCGGAGTAGGAAAATCGGAGATTGCATCGCTGCTTGCTCATATGCTGAATGAAAAAGGGAAAAGTTGTTACGTTCTGTCCGGTGATAACTACCCACACCGCATACCTTGTGAAAATGATAAGAAGAGAGAAGAAGTGTATGAAAAAGGAGGATATGAGGCACTTGTAAATTATCTGGGATCGCAGCAAGAAATTGATTTTGAAAAGGTGAATCATATACTAAAAGATTTCAAAAACGGGAAAGAGAAGATTTCATTAAAACGGATGGGGAGAACACCGGAAGAACAATGGTATGAAGAAGTAGATTTTTCGAGAGTGGATATTCTTTTTCTTGAGTGGACGCATGGAAACAGTGATTGTTTGACAGAAGTAGATATACCGATTTTGTTGAACAGCACTCCGGAAGAGACACTTGCGCATAGGAAAGCCAGAAATCGTGATCAAGGTGTCGACAGTCCGTTTGTTAATATGGTTCTGGAAATAGAACAGGAAATGTTAAAAAAACAGGCTTATAAAGCGAAAATAATTGTAACGAAAGATGGAGAATTGATTACATATACCGAATATAAAAAAATTATGGAGAGGTAAGAAAGTAAGTAAAATGAAGCAAGGAGTAATGTTAAATGCGTATCCGGACAGTATGGGCGGAAAATTGGAGAACATAGTCACCCTATTAAGAGAACCGGAATTAAGAGGGGCAGTTTCGTCTTTTTATATATTGCCGAGTATGTTTCATACTGACTTGGACAGAGGGTTTTCGGTTCAAGATTATGAGTTGGAAGAAACTTTGGTAAAACAAGAGGATTTGAAACATTTACAAGAGATGGGAATTGACTTAAAGCTAGATTTTATTTTAAATCACGCTTCGGTTTTATCGCCTCAATTTCAAGATCTTCTGAAAAATGGAAACAGATCGGAATATAAAGACTTTTTTATTGACTGGAATCAGTTTTGGGACGGATATGGAAACTTAAATGAACAGGGTTATATTGAACCGGATGAGGAATTGATTAAAGATATGTTTTTTCGGAAGCAAGGATTGCCGATTTTGATGGTCGAATTTCCGGATGGCAGATCTGTTCCATATTGGAATACGTTTTATCAAAAGGTATGGAGGGAACACGGCAAGACAAAATATCTGGGGCAGATGGATCTGAATGTGAAGTCGGAACTTGTGTGGCGGTTCTATGATGAAACGTTGAAAAAACTTGCATCATACGGAGCGGCGATTGTACGATTGGATGCTTTTGCATATACGTCTAAAGAAGTTGGTGCAAGAAATTTTTTTAACGAACCGGAAACATGGGAAATTTTGGAACGACTGACAAAATTAGGAGAACAATATCATTTAATATTCCTGCCGGAAATTCATGCAAGTTATGGAGAAAAGCGCTATGAAGAGGTGGCAAAAAGAGGATATATTACATATGATTTCTTTTTGCCGGGACTTATTATAGATGCATTGGAAAGTGGCAATGGGGAATATTTAAAAAAATGGGCAGATGAGTTGCAAGCAAAAAAAATCAATGTTGTAAATATGTTAGGATGTCATGATGGAATTCCTTTATTGGATTTAAGAGGACTTCTCCCGGAGGAGAGAATTCAAAGTTTGATAGACATAATTGTTAAGCGCGGCGGATATGTGAAAGACCTTCATGGCGAGAAAAAAGTATATTATCAAGTAAATGCAACTTATTACAGTGCTCTTGGAGAAAATGATAAAAAAATGCTCTTAGCGCGTGCAATACAGATGTTTATGCCGGGAAAACCTCAAGTATGGTATTTAGATCTTTTTGCGGGAAAAAATGATTATCAAGCGGTAGCGGATGCCGGAGACGGAGGACATAAGGAGATAAACAGAACGAATTTGTCCATGGATGAAATAAAAGAAAGGCTAAAATGGGAGGTCGTTCAGAAACAATTAGAACTTATGCGGCTTCGAAACTCACATCCGGCATTTTCAGAAACTTCCCAAATGACATTTCTTGTTCAAAACAATCAAATACATATTATGTGGAAAAAGGATCAGTTTAAACTTACATTAGAAGCGGATCTGAAAACACTAGAATGGAAAATTTATTAAACGAGAAGAGAAGAAAATAAAAAAGCACAGGACAAGAGGCAGGTAAATTATTCCGTGTAACCTTTTTAGATTGATGATAAAATCTTAAATTAAGTAAATGATAAGATGGGCTGAATGGAAAATTCTTCTGTTCAGCTCTGTCAGTTTATTAACATGATCCAGCCCACTTTTTCGTGGTATCCATCATTGCAAGATAAAGTATCTTAAAAAGAGCGTTATCTGTCGGAAATATCGTTTTTGACTTTGTGCAAATGTCATCTTGTATCTTTTCAAATCTTGTGATAAAGTAAATTCACTCACGGAGGTTCTGTCCGTGAAAAATGCGATTCGACGGGAACATCATCTGGGGGATTCACCCCAAGTAATCAGTAGAAAGAATAAAAACAGAAAAATAAGGGGATTCTGACGGAGATGACTTGAAGCAGGACATAATTTTTCGTTTACTGAAAAAGTCTTGAGAAAATCTGAGAGGTGTCATAAGTCGGAAAGGTGAAGATGATCAACATTAATCCGGATCAACACCATGAGATTCTGGAGAAATGCCCTGTGCTTGCAGAGTACAGCCAATTTGTAGAAGTAGTCCGAAAGCACCAGAAGTCAGGAGAAGAACAGGCACTGCAAAATGCGGTGGAGGAGTGTATCAAACGTGGAATCCTCTCAGAATATCTGCGAAAAAAAGGGAGTGAGGCGGTAAATATGCTAATAGCTGAATATGATTATGATATGGATATTAAAGTGCAGAGGGAAGAAGCGAAAGAAGAGGGAATAGAAGAAGGGATAGAGAAAGGGATAGAACAGGGAAAAAAACTAGGCAAGCAAAATGATATCATTGAGTTATTGGACGACATCGGTGAAGTATCGGAAACTTTAAAAGCTAAGATCAGGAAAGAAGAGAATCGGGATATTTTGAAAAA